>DAIPLL010000019.1:0-15790 GCA_036769265.1 Kapaibacterium sp. (SeqCode) | reverse complement strand
TACTTTTTCCACCAGCAGGGATGCTGGTGGTACTTTTAGTTTTTTGGATCAGCAGAATATTGGTATCAACGGTGGCATTTTCAAAAACACCGGGGCCTAAATCAATAAGCAGCACTGGATTGTGGCGGGCAAAAAACTGCCGCAACTTTTCGCCATAACCTGCCCGCATCCATTTATTGGAGGTAATGTAACAGAGATGTCCGCCTGGTTTTAGCAGCTGTAAGCCTTTTTCGTAAAACAGGCAGTAAATGTCGCCGGTGCGGTCAAATGTTTCATATTTTTGGTCTTTATAAAAATCAGCGAATTTTTTTTTGGTGTCGGCTGCTTTCTGCAGCTGGATATACGGCGGATTGCCAATCACAATATCAAAGCCATCGGTTACGCCAAACATCCATTCGGGGTCGAACCAGTCGGCTGAGGAATTTTGGTCGAATGGGTCCCAAGATGCTATTTGTTTGGCTTGTTCGCTCTCGAAACCACAATCAGCCAGTTTTTGCTTTAATTCTTCACGAGCTTGTTTTTCTTCTGCTTGGAGTTTTTTCTTTTTGCTTAGGCTGTTTGTAAAGAAAATTTCCTTTCTTTTCAAGTGAAGTTTTCTTTCAGTATCAATAGCTTCGGATGATAAAATTCTATTGTCTTTTTTCAAGCCAATAAGAGTATCGGCAGTAATAAATTTTATTTCGAGATTTGGCAGAGGTTGAATACCACGATTTTCTTTTGAATCGTCAATATCTTGGTCGATAATCAAGGAGATAAAAAATCGAAGCTTACTAATTTGTGTAGCGATAGATTGCTTATCTACGCCATAGATACAGGACTCTATAAGGCCGAGCTTGCGGACATAATCAAGCGATTTATTTAGAAGAGCTTTTTCAGTTTCCTCCCTAACTTCGATAGGTGTGCGTTCGAGAATTTTATTTATCCAAATTTCGTTTTTGGGATCTAATTTATGAAGAATATGAACTAATTTATGCAAAATTCCCATAGGGAAAGCACCCGAACCACAGGCAGGATCTAAAATTTTCAGATTATCAATAGCCGAAATTATTATTTCAATTTCATCCTGTGAGAAATTATGTGGTTCGTCGTTATAAGAAAGTAGATTGCGAAGTTCATTTTCAATATTTTCCTCACTTTCGGATTGGTCAGACATTCCAGTGTAAGACTTAATTTGTGGGTTAGCTTCAAGCAATTTGCTTTTCAGGTATGCGATAAGGCTTTCATCAACCATATAGTTAACAATCTCGCGTGGAGTGTAAAAGCTACCGGAGCTTTTACGAGCTGTGGTTTTGGTTTCTTCGTTATAGCTTGCTAAAAGATTTTCAAAAATTCTGCCGAGTAGTTCTGGGTCTAAGGCAATTTCTTGGTCCACTGGGGTATTTTCGTCGATCGTAAAATTATACTGTTTTAAAATTTCTAATAAACCTCTAACTTTTCGTATTTTATTTTTTGAGAAATAAGCTCCCAAGTTAACTTCAATTTCATTTTTGGCAAAGAATAGCTTATCTGGAACTTTTAGTAGTTCTTCATTTTTTTCTTTATCAGAAAAACAATCGATTCTCTCAGTATCTGACTTATCCAAACAATCGAACAATCCACCATTGATAAAAGGTATGTCTTCGAATAATTTTAAGAATTCATCTTTTAATTCTTTTTTGATAAAACGGCTATATCGAAAGTAACCTTGTTGCAAATGCCCATCATTTATATAACCAAATCTTTTGGCATCCTCAACAAATTGACGGCTTTTTTTATCATCTTTACGCATTTTTGTATTTAAAGTGGCAAAAAACAGATTTTGTAAAACAGCTTTGTAATATGAGGAAGCAGTTTTGTCAGTAGTATTAAGATATTTAAAAATATTTTCTTCAAAAAGTTCTTTTGGGATAAGACCTTTTTCTCGCATAAACCACACAAAAATAAGTCTTGTGATTAATCTGATGACAGCAATATTACGACCGTTATCATTAGCTTCGGCATAATCAGGGAATTTAACATTATCGAGCGCCCAGAAATACCAATTTTGGATTTCGTTGTAGAACTCTTCTGTAATTTTTTCGACGGAGAAGGCATCACGGATGGATTCGAAGCTGTTGAAATTTGCAACGCTCACTTGTTTGATGAAGGTGTGGTTTGGTTGGTCTTTGCTTACGAAATAGGTGTATCGGCGGTAATTGCTAAATTCTATAACTACGCGATTATTCATGAGCTTGAAGTCAGAGAAAACAAACGAGAGACGGAAATTGCCTGTGGAGTCGGAGAAAACAAAAAATCCACCGGTATATTCAATGAGTTCATTTAAAATTTTACGAGCAAGTTCGAATTGTGCACGTTTTCCAGAACGTTCCGAAAATTGTTTTTTTGTTTCAATAGCAAAAACGCAAAATTTATGATTGTTGTTGTTTTGTGGCTCGATTTTACCAATAAAAGATATATCTCCGAAATATTCGATGTTTTTACTATGTAAAAAATATTTTTTATCGATAACAGAAAAATAATCGGATTTTTTACGAAAAAAATCTTTTAAATTCTCTAATGAATATTCGTTGATGAGTTTTTGAATTAGTTCTAAGTCCTCGCTCATAATGCCTCCAAATTTTTATTCATAATTGAGACAATAATTTCTTTTTCTGTGGTTTCAGTAAAATTTTGTTCAATATTTTTAAAATAGTCATTTCCCAAGCGTGTTTTGATATCTTCGAGTTCATTTTGTAAATCATTAACATTTTTTAAATTAATATTAGCAATAGAGTTAATAGTAAATTCAGAAAGAGAGCCATAATTGAGAATATCATTTATTAAATTTTCCACTAAACTGTTCAAATCATTAGGTAGTGAAGAGAAATTTTTATTTATAAATATCAAATTATTAAGAGCTTGTTTAGAATTCTTAAAAATAATTGGTTTTGGTGATAGTTTATTATCTTTTTCAAAAGCTTGATTATATAAATCCCAGAAATTTTCATCAAATTGCAATGATTTTTGAGAGGGCGAAGCTTTAATTTTATCTAAGATTTCTTCAAACGAAAGTTCTTTTAGTTGAAGTTTGCCGTCAATAATATCAAAATGTTGAAGGAAAAGTCTGCCTTTGCGGTAAACGACTGTTAAATCATTTGAAGAGCTTTCCTTGATTACTTTAACACGACTTGGGAAAGAATAAATGCGTTCCAAAATATCAGGATATTCTTTTTTAATTTTTTCAAATTCATTATAAAGTTTGGTGTAAAGGCTTTCATCTTCAGCTTCTTCTGGATTTTGGTTAAGGCGATCGAAAAGACCCGAAGGAGTTGGCTCTTCGTCGGGGTCGAAAATTTTAACATCTTCGCCGAGTATGTTGTGTATCATAAACATTTTAGTAGAGGCAATTTCTTTTGCTTTAGCAATTTGTGAACCTTTTTCGGTTGGGAAGAAGTTCACAATTTCGAGCTCATCGAAAACCTTTTTGCTAATACGATTGATACGTCCAACTCTTTGGATAACACGCACAGGGTTCCAAGGTATGTCGTAGTTAATGACAACTCCCGCACGATTGAGGTTGTAGCCTTCGGAAAGCTTATCAGTTGCGATAATTAGATCATAATCATCAACTTGTATTTCGCTCGAAGCATCGAAATTTTGGATAATCTCTTCGTGCATAGATTTTGATATATTACCATAAACGAAAAGTGTTCTATTGTACAATTGCGGGTTATGTTGGGACAATTTTTGTTCCAAAAATCTCACTGTATCGACATATTCGGAGAATATGATGATCTTTCGGTGAGGAATTGCTTGAAATTTTTCGTTTAAGATTTTAAATAAAGTATAGCTTTTTGGATCATTTTCTATTAAGTTGAGTTGATCTATTTTATTAATTATAGAGTTTAGCAAATTGATGTCGTTTTTTATATCATCTATGAATTTTTCTTTTTCAGCAAAATCATCTAAATAATAAACTGTCTGACGGCGTTTATCTTTTAAGTTGAATGTTAATTCATTGATAATTTTTTTGATTTCTTGATCGGTTTCGTCGGGTGATAAATCACTTTCATCGTCATACATTAGTTCAAGGATTTTTTCTAAGGTATTTTTATGGAAAATATAGATATTTTTTTCTTCTATTAATTGCAAAATTTTACCATAAAGATCTCTAAAATTCTCAAGAGATTTTTTGAAAGCACCGAAAGAACTTTCGAAACGGCGAACAAGCAAACCTCTAATTATTCTGAATAAGTTGCTTTGAGTAATTTCATCAGGTGTGCTTTTTTGCTCGTTATCATCGACATCATCAATATCGTATTCGTCAATATCATAAGCATCGGGAGTACCTTTTATATAAAAAGCAGGGCGATAAATCGCTCCAGTAAAAGTGCCACTATGATTAGATCCATCGAAAATTTGGATAATCTCGTCGTAGAATTTGTTTTGAGCATAATCGAGTTCGAAGAAAGCAGGTTCAGGATTTTTAACTTTGGATAGTTGGTCAACTTCTTCTCTGTAGAGAAGCATAAGATCTTTGCGATTTCTACGAATTGTGATTGGCTCAATGATATTTTTAACTTTATTGGCTAAGGTTTTGATTCTTTTATCAATTATATTAGAATGAGGAATCGTATCAGTGTAGAAAATTTTGTTGACATAGTTTTTAACTTTTTTTTGTTTTGCTTCGCTTGGATCTTTCATATACTTTTTGATATAGTGGAGTTCTTTAAATTCGCTATTAATTTTTTTAAACTCTAAATCCAAGTTATCATCAAGAGTGATGTTTGATTTGCGAGGATTGACGAACAGCTTGAGAATAGTGAGCAAATCGTTGGGTTTATTGTTAAAAGGAGTAGCTGTAAGAGCAATGACTTTTTTACCATTGCAGATGCGTTTAAGCTTTTCATAAGTCTGAGTATTTTCGTTGCGGAAGCGATGCACTTCATCGATAATAACAACCTCGAAGTCTTTTTCTTGTTCTACATTATTAATAACAGTATCGAGATCGCCTATTGAATAAACCTCCCAATCATTTAAACGGAAGTCTTTTAAATACATTTTCCATCCTGAGTTTTTTTTAGCATCTCCAATAAGACCCGGTGGACATAGCACAATACCACGCTTTTTGAGCATTTTGGCAACAATGGAGGCGATAATAGACTTGCCTAAACCAACAACATCAGCAATGAGGACACCATTGAAATTTTTTACAATGGAAAAAGCCATTTTAATAGCATCAGTCTGATAACTATAAGGTTTGTATTTCTCGCCGAATAGTTTGTTTATATTAATATCACCGTCATTGTATCTAAAAGTATCAAGATAGTTTTTAATAACAAAACAATAGGCTTCGAATGGACTTATCTGACGCAAATGAGTTTTATTAAGCAATGTATCAATGAACATCTTTTTGTTTTCTTCGTCTTCGGTTATTTTTATCGAATCTTTCCAGAGGGTATTGAAATAATTACTTGCTTCGTCAAATCCATAATCTCTGATTTCAACGTTAAACTCATCTTGGCTTTCCAAGCCACTTCGAGTTAAATTGCTGCTACCGGTAATTAAAGAGCGATTTGCAGATACTTGCGAAGCGTTAAAATCAAACAAATAAAGCTTAGAGTGATTAGGTTTTCTTGTTTTTCTTATATCAAGCCTACCCTCTTCAATGAGTTTAATGAATAATTTTGCGTTATTATAAACAGTTTCATCATCGGAACTACTATCTTTGAAATAAAGTTGATAACTATTAAGAAAATTTTGAAAAATTTCATTATTCGAGGCATCAGAATTGTAAGAAGTTTCGATTATAGACTTGTCAATGTTTTTCAAAGCTAATCCAATCAATAATTTTAATTTTAGATTATTGTTATTTTTCAAAGCGTCATATATTGGCATAAAACCGCTAAAATAGCAAAAGCCGACGAGTATCTTTATTTCATCGGATACTGGAATCAAATGCTGTAAGCGGTCTTTGAGGTTTTTTTGTTCACTGTTTGTAATAAAATTTGACATATTTGTAATTTCTTGACGTTAAACAAAATAGAAAATAAATATATTTTTTGATATGAGAAAATGAAAGAAATTAAAAAACAAGAAAATAAAGGTATCTTACTTTTATGAATAGTCAAATCAGAAAAAGCAAAGGCTATCTCTAAATTTTCGTGAGATAGCCTTAATACTGCGAAAAGGAGATATGATTTTAATTGAAATTTACGCGAACACCAGCATAAAACATTCGTCCAAAGATTGGTCCCCAAATCATTGAGCTATCGAAATAATTGCTAAATGGGTTCTTTGCATCTAAAATTGGATTTTTTTGGACGAAGCCAGTAAGATTTTCACCACCAATATAAATATCTAACTTTTTGAAACGACGAGTTATTTGTGCATTAACAATAGTGAAATCAGGGAAATGTGTTTTTAATCTTAAATTTTCTGGATTTTGCTCGGTGTTTGGCAAACGTCCTCCGCCATTGTATTCAACGGTTAGATCAAAATTCCAAGTATTTTCAGGTGTATCGTACATAAGATTAAAGTAACCTTTATGTGGACTTTGCAAAGGTTTCTCTTCAAGTTTGCCGTTATAAGTTGTTTTTACGTCATTCAATCTGTATGCAGCAGTAAGAACTAATTTTTGAATTGGTTCGAATTGCAAATCAATTTGGAAGCTATTTGAGTATGATTTTCCGTCAAGATTATAGAAATAAATGGAATTTGGATTACGATCAAGATCTGTGATTGTTTGATTTATGAAGTCTGTTCTATAGAATTCTGCATTTAGAGTAAAGTTTTTACTGAATAAATTTATAACTGTAGAAATATTCAACCCGTAGTTCCAGGCTTCCTCAGGTTTAAGTTTTTCGCTCACAACAAAATTGCGCGAGCTTGCCAGAAAACCAACATTTTCGGCATAAATGTGAGGTATGCGATATCCTTTCCCAGCAGATGCGCGAAGGGTTGTAAGCTCGTCTATCTTATAGCGTAAATGGAAGCGTGGAGTTAAGAAAGTTTTATAATCATTAGGGAAATCGGCTCGAAAACCTAATAATACTGTTAAATCCTTGATACTTCCAAAATTCCACTCAGCAAAGACACCTGGGATAGACTCGTATTTATTCAATGGTGTGTTTTCCATTGTTTCAAGATAATTATCGTATTGAAAACTTGTTCCAACAGTTAAACCATTTTCTTCAATTGGTTCAAATTGATATAAGATATTCGCATAGAAAGAGTTCTGTTCACCATCGTAAGAGCGTTTTCCAAAAATAGAACTTTGCTTGTGATGAGTAAAGGCTAAAATTGTACCCAAGCTCGAAAAAGGTTCATCACTAAAAATAAATCCATTTTTAGTAAAAGCTTCATAGCGTTGAGTTTTTACTTTTATCCCATAATATTTTACATCATTGTTTTTAAAAAATTGCTCCTGTCCACCTTTCCTATCTTCAACCAAAGCACGAACTCCTGTTACTGATTCGAAAATCTCACCTTGATATTTCCACCTATTTTGAAGATTAATCATAGATACTTTTGGTTTATCAAGAAAAGAATCATTATTATGGTCTATTGTGTTATTGTAATAATTTGCGTGTGTTAGAAACATAGTAGAAACTTCATCATTAATACGAAAAGTGTGGAATGCATTCAATTCACTACGTCCCATTGCATCAGCATATAAATTCAAATGTGTTGGTTCATAATTTTCGGGCTTTTTATATTCAATGTTTATTTGACCTGTGATAGACTCGAAACCTGTTGTAACAGAAGCTGAACCTTTTGAAACTTGAATTGTTTCCATCCAAGGACCAGGAACATAAAGCAATCCGTATATAGATCCCAAGCCACGCAAAGAGGGCACTTTTTCAATTAATATTTGCGAATAAGTTCCTGTAAGCCCCAACAATTGTATTCGTTTTGCACCTGATATAGCATCGCTATATTCGACATCAACCGACGGACTTACCTCAAAGCTCTCAGCTAAATTGCAGCAAGCAGCTTTATGCAAACCCTTACTTGTAATTGTTTCCGTTTTCACAGGAGACGACATCGATACTTCTATGGCAGATTTTTCGCCAACAACATTAATTGTTTCAGTTTTTAAGCTTTGTTTCAAAACAACCTCAATTTCGCCATCGTAATCATGCACATGCAAAGTATCACGTTCGTATCCCACATAGCTAACAATTATGAAATGCACTTTTGGTGGTAATTCAAGTTTGAAGTATCCGTTATTATCTGTAAAGGTGCCTTGATTTGAACCAATAATAGAAATTGATGCTTTTGGTAACGGCTTTTTATTATTATTCTCATCCAAACCAAACACTTTACCAGTGATTGTTTCTGCAAACAAATTCGATTGCAAAATAAAATATATAATGATAAAAATTAACTTTTTCATTGTTTAGTTCTCCTTGATTAAATAACAAAAAATTAAATCTGTTTAGAATCAAATAATTTTCTAATTATTTATGGAGAACTAAACTAAATTGGAGGAAAAATATATAGTTGGAGAAATTACTTTTTTCTTATAAAACTTATAAAACTCATCAGAGAGAATTAGATTTGGTATTTTTGGGATGAGATTTATAAAAAATGGAATATCAAAATCAATTTTAATATGCGACTTTGAAAAATTATTTTCAGTTTTATTAATATTTATAGTATTTTCCTTTAAAACCATATATTTTTCGGCATTCTGACAGCATTCCAAATCTTTTATTGCCAAATCAATATTCGATTTATTTTCACCACAGCAAGATAATTCCTTACAATTAGAAAGAGTATGATGCTTTTCGTGGTCATTGCAACAAATATGGTCGGTACAGGTTGCTTTTGCTTTTGATAATGATGTAATTATTGTATTAGTTGAATTGCAATAGTGCAGATAAACGTTTAAACCAACGTTCGCGAAAATTAGATTAATAATCTGCAATATTGCAATTAACTTGATCATAGATAAATTCGTATTTTCTCAAAGTTACAAAAAAATAAAATATTTTAAAAATTATTTAGCAACATCTTGTGTAACAACCGGTTGCGATTGAATATTGTCTTTTGGAATATTATTTTGTGATGTTTGGATCATAGTAACCTGTGCAGTGGGTTTCTTAGATGTAAATTTTTCTTGCTCTTGAAGTGGGAATACACTTGCAAGCTTGTTTTGGATTACAGTAGGAGTTTCTCCAATTTGTACGGAACGAACACCATCAAGAATAACTGAAATAAGGAACATTTCTTTGTTATGAAGTGTTTGAAGTCTATCAGCAATAGGTAACCAAACAATATTTGCCATTAAAATACCCCACATAGTAGCAATAAATGCGGTTGCAATATGACGAATTAGTACATTGGGATCGGCACCAGCAGAAGCAAGTGTATGAATTAAACCCATAACTGTTCCAATAATACCCATTGTTGGCGAATACCCGCCGAGCTTGTTAAAAAGTGTTATGTAAGTATTATGACGTTCTGAAATCGAATTCACTTCAGCTTCGTAGATTTGCATAAGTGTTTCTTGGTCAGCACCATCAATGCAAGCCTGAAAAAACTTTTTCATATAAGGATGTTCAACTTTATTGAGTCGGTCTTCGAGCGATAGGATTCCTTCTTTACGTGCAATTACAGAAAAAGAAACAATTTGATTGATAATTTTAACAACATCATAATTTTTAGGGAAAAAAGCTGCTTTAATCACTCTTGGAATGTTTTTAAATGTTTCCCACGAACTACCCGCAAATCCTGCAGCAAGAGTTCCGCCGAAAACAATAAGCATTGCTGGTAAAATAAAGAGTGTGGCACTACCGCCACCTTCCAAATAATACGCTCCAAAAATAGCGGCAAGACCCGCTAAAATACCCAGCAATGTGTTTGATTTCATCCAAAAAACATTATTTTTTATTTTTTATAGACACAAATAAATAAAATTTATTGAATATTATCTTAAAAAATCCATTAAACTTGTTTGAAGTAAATTTGCACCAACTTTCAAAGTATATTGCAAAGCAATTTCTTCAAGACGTAAATCCATTGTAACTTTGGCATAGTCTGTATCTTCGTTAACAGTTTTCAGTTCTTTGTAACGAATAACTTCTTCGCTCATTTGCGAAGAGATGTTTTCCATACGATTGCGGCGGGCAGCAAGTTGGGAAGTGAGATTATTTAACTTTTCGTTAGTATTTGCGAGTTCAGCTTGAAGATTGTTCAAAATATTAACTTCATCTTTTGAAAGGGCATCGGTTGGTTGACGCTGTGTTCCGTCTGAATTATATGCCAAAAGATTATAAACTTTGATAATATTTTCAAAAAATTCTACACCGCCCGAACCAAAAAGTTCATTAGCTGTAACATTAATTTTTTCAGTAGTTTTTGAATCTTTATTTATTAATCTATCTTCAAAATTTCCTTTGAAGTATATTTTAAGTCCTGATGGATTATTCTCAGTTGGCTCTTCTTGAACCAATTCAAATGGATAATTTGTTTTTTGAGGAGGTGTTGGAATAATGGAGTCAACAGTAGATTTAGTTCCAGAGAAAAGCAATTTCCCATTAAAATCAGCATTGGCGTCTTTCAAAATGTCTTCAAGAAGACCTTTTACATAAGTACCAAGCGAATATGAATTGCCAGAAGCACCAGAATGAGTTGCATCAACTGCAAGCTGACGAATTTCGCCAATTTTATCCGAAATTGCTTGTAGGCGATCTTCTGAGGCTGCCATTTCTCGAATTGATTGATCGATAATATATTTATATTTCTCATTTTCGCTTATTAGAAAATCCATATTCTTCACTCGCACAAGCTTTTCAGGAGCATCACTTAGATTAACGATGCTTTTACCAGTGGAGAGCCGGATTTCATTCTTGTATTTTTGATTTTGAATATTATCTAGATTTCTTAAATAAGAATTAACCGTAAGTCCGTTTGCTATACGCATAGCTATCGCTCCCTTTGCTAGCGACCTAAATTAATTACAGTCGAAAGCAAATCATTTGTAACATTTACTATTCGCGAGGCCGCTTCGAAAGCCTTCTGGAATCGTATTAGATTAACAGCTTCTTCGTCAGTATTGACACCAATAACCGATTCGCGTTGATTTGACAATTGTTCGGAAACAAGCCGTGTAGTGTCTTTACCAGTTGTAGCTTCTCTGCTTAATGAACCAATTTTCCCAATAAAAGCGGAATAGAATTCATAAGGACGTTGTCCATTAAGAAATTTGCTATCTTGTGCGATTCTGCCTATGGCAAGAGCAATTTCTGCATTACCGGGTGTGCCGGGAGTTTTGGAAAAAGGTAGATTTTCAGGAGAATTTTTTATATCATTGGAAATTTTTATTGTAGCAGCCGTTATTCTGCCTGTTGCTGGTTCGAAAAACAACCTTCCCGGCGGAGGTGATGTAGTATCTTTAAGTCCATAACCTCCAACAACCAGTTGATTTATTCTTTGAGCCAGAGTATCAACAAAATCGTCAAGTTGCTTAAATATTGAAAAGCTTTGACTTTCATTTGGATCCAAGGTTTCGTTGAAATGCTTTAAATTTGAAGCAAGAGTACCTGCTTGAGGATTTAGACGAGTTGCTAAATCTTTCGACTTATCGTAAATTTCGACCGCTATTGAAATTTCGCCACTTGCAGAATTATTTAAATCAACTCGACGCAATGTATTATAATTTGAACCTGTAATCAAATTGATACCATTTAAAAAAACATTTGCTGAACCATCTTGCTCGAAAGTAACTGAAACACCTGCTAATTTGGAAAGCTCCTCTAACTTAAGCTGACGCTGGTCAACATAAGTTTGTACCTCTGTTTGCGAAATTGTTTTTGAATTAGCAATGTTTTTGTTTAGCTCTGCAACTTCGGCAATAAGTGAATTGATTTGATTAATATTCAAAGAAATTTCAGTTGCAAGTTCATTACGAGCTTCCGTAAGTTGCGAAGCAGTGCGATTTAATTTATCGACGAGAGTTTGGGCACGGCTGAGTATATTATCCCGCAAACCCATATCTTCTGGCTTAATTGCTAATTCTTCAAATGATGATAAAAAGCTTGTAACATCATTTAATATATTAAGTTCGCTCGGTTCAGCCAAAACTGCTTCAATACGCTGGAAAACTTTCTCGTCGTTTTCGAATGTTGCGTGCCGAGAAATAGTCGAGCGTAGCTCACGGTCGAAAAATTCTTCACGAAAAGTGCGCAATTTTTCGGCAACTGCTCCAGTCCCCATAAACTGCCCATTACGGTAAACGGGTGAGCTTTCACTTAACACAGCAGAACGTCTTGAGTAACCAGCAGTGTTAACATTAGCTATGTTGTTGCTAGTAACTTCAATCCCAAAGCGTTGTGCAAGTAGTGCCCGCTTCCCTATTTCAAGAGCAGAAAATGACGACATTTTTCAGCCTTATAATATAAACAATTGCTGACCGTTGAGCAGACGGCGAAAATGCTCTGCATCTTCAATAATTTCGTTTGCTTGCCCAAGTTTCATTCTATTTGCTTTTTTCAAATTATCAATGCATTCCAAAAGAGCAAGTTCAGCCAAGAATGAATTTTTGTTCTTTGCCAATTTTGAACTTGAGCGATAACTCTCCTCAATATATTGAGAAATTTCCGAAACACTTTCTTTCAGTTTATTATCCAAAGCATAAATATCCATATCGGTTTTTGGCAAAGATTTGCGAAATTCTTGAATTTTTTGAGCAAGTTCGTTTGCTTTTTTCCAAAGCAAAGTTTCCTCGATGTTTTTTGGTGTGCTCATAGTTGACTCCTTTCAATTTAATTACATCCTTGTAAACACAATAAGTGTTCCAGAGTTAAATTTTGACATTGCAAACGTAATTATTCCCGTTCGAAAGTATGCTTAACATATTAGAAACACTGGACTTAGCGCGGTTTGCAAGAACTCTGTTGGTTAGATTAAGTTCTTGTAGAATATTAACCAGATTGGCTAAATTTTTCTTCAATTTTCTGATTTCCTTTATTTCATTTCCTGAAAATTGTTTTTCGATGGATGATAATTTTATTTTCAAAGCTTCGCTGCGTGATATATTTAGCCACGACATAAGATATGCAATTCTCTGCTCTTCTGCTTGGCGCAAGCTTTTAGCAAGTTCTTCTTGAAATGAAGTAATTTCCTCAAGTTCTTTTATATTGAATTTTACTAATGCAACTTTTTGGCGTTCGGCAAGACGTATCATCTCTTGCAAAAGTTGCTGTTCGAATTGTAGAAAATTGAACAGTTTGGCTAACATTTTAACCACTCCATTGGTTTATTTTCAAATTTTCGTCCTATTTTAAGCCGATTCTTTATTAAAAATATCGGCATATCTCATTACTTTTTTAATGTATTGCTGCGTTTCAGGGAATGGCGGTATATCACCATATTTCATAACATTTCTTGGTCCTGCATTATACGCAGCCAAAGCAAGCTGCAAATTACCACCGAAAGTATCCAGCATTTGACGCAAATACTTTGTGCCACCCATTATATTTTGATAAGGTTCGAATGGATTACGAACTCCGAGTTCGGTGGCTGTGCCATCCATAAGCTGCATAAGACCTTTTGCACCAACTGGTGATCGAGCCGTCTCGATACCTGCAGACTCAGTTGTAATAACAGCTTTAATTATGTTTTCCGGAATATTAAATTTTTTGGACGCTTCACTTATAATTTTTGAATAATTCGATAGTCTTTTGTTTACTCTATCAATAAAGTTTCCAGTTGAATTTATATTGTTTTCAAGAATTTTCTTGGGATAATCCAAATTTTGATTAATTGAAGTGGGAACGTTAGACGGTAAGTGTTGAACACTCATAGCTGGCAGACTTTCGCCTGTAAAATTCTGATAAATTGCATCGGCAATACCTATTCCCTTCCCGATTTTCGCAACTTCTTCTGAAAAAAGCATATCGGCGTAGCTTTCGAGAGTGTCTGCACCGAAGCCGATATCGCTTTCGTTATCCTCATTTTTGCTTAGCATTGCTTGTTTCATTTGTTTTAACATTAAATTTATAAAAATAGCTTCGAAACCACGTGATGCTTTTGCAAAACCTGCTTTATCTTCTTTTGATAGATTTTTTCTATCGGATTTTGCCGTTGGAATGTTTTTGTATTCGTCAATTTTGTTTTGCAAAATTGATGAATTATTTAGTGTGTTATCGTAAAGTGTGCTTTCCATAGTTGCACCTATTGAATAATCAACTCACCTTGAAGAGAACCTGCTTCTTTGAGAGCTTGGAAAATAGCAATTAGATCTCGTGGTTTCACTTGCAATAAATTTAATGCATCGGCAATATCTTGAACAGTAGCACCACGAACAACAAGAGCTGTAGCAGCTCGCATTTCTTCTTCTGTTTTGATTTCAGCTGTTTCTGCAATTTGAGGAGGTCTTATTGTAAATGGGGCTGGCTGAGGCACTAAAACTTGCTTTTGAATTTGGATTTCCAAACCACTATGAGCAACAACTGCTGGTAATAGCTGGACATTTCCACCAACTACAACTGTTCCAGTTCTCTCATTAATCACAACACGAGCAACAGGATCAGCCGTCACATTAAGTCCTTCAATTTGTGCTATAAAACCAAAAATTTGTGCTTGAGTTAACCCTACTGGTAGTTGAACCTGAACGCTCCCGGCATCAACTGGAGTTGCTGTGCCATTAAGTCCAGGCGAAACATTTATAGCATCTGCAATTCTTTGAGCAGTAGTAAAATCAGGCTCTCGAAGTGTAACAATTATCGAATTATTATTAATAAAGTTTGAATTAATGTTTTTCTCTAAAATTAATCCATTAGGAACACGTCCGCTTGTTGTTACATTTTTACCAAGACGAGAGCCAAATGCATTATAATCATAACCTCCAACTGATAGCGGACCTTGAGCCATACCAATTATTTCACCTGTCGATAATGAAAGCGGTGTCATAAGCAATACTCCACCTTGAAGTGAAGAGGCATCACCTATTGATGAAACCTGCACATCGACTTTTGTCCCAGCAGCTGCAAAAGCTGGAATGTTTGCTGTAACCATAACTGCTGCAACATTGCGCGTTCGGGGATTTATCGATGGCGGAGTAAGTCCAAAACGTTTCAGCATATTCACAACAGATTGCACTGTAAAAGATGCTTGTGGATTATCACCTGTTTGATTGAGACCAGTTACAAGTCCATAGCCAATCGCTTGAACACTTCCAGCACCTTGTATTGTGGCTATATCTTTTACTCTTGCTGCAATACCACTTTCATAAAACAAGCAAAACGTAGTAAATATAAGCAATATTTTTAAGTACGTTTTCATATTATTTAAAATAAAATTCTCAAAAATTTAGTAATTAAGCCTGGTTCCTGTGTTTTAGAAACCGTACCATCACCTTCAATAAGTAAAGTTAGATCCATTATATTATAAGAATAAACGCTGTTATCGGAGTTTACATCAACTGGACGCACAATTCCGCGAATTGTGATAGTTTGAGTTTCGCCATTAACTTTGGTTGTGCGTTTTCCTTCAATTAGCAAATTGCCATTTGGTTGAACCTGAATAACTCTGGCGCTAAGTCGAGAACGAATTTTTTCGTTACGTGTAGTTCTGCCAGAACCACGGAAATTGTTGTTTGAATTAATGTTACCGCTTATGTTAGTATTAGAAGTACCAGTCGATAAGCCAACACCAGCACCTAAGCTTGTAGTTTTATCTTCGTTTGTAGTAGCATTATTATCAGCTTGAGTATCTTCGACTATATAAACCATTATTGCGTCATCAACTTGGAAAGCTTTAACATCGGAAAAAAGTGAACGCAAGCTTTGTTCTTGTGGTTTAAATTGAGCTTGAACATTCATTG
>DAIPLL010000121.1:0-4206 GCA_036769265.1 Kapaibacterium sp. (SeqCode) | reverse complement strand
ATTATTTTTTAAAATATATTTTGTTAAATAAAATTTGAATTGCTATTTTTTGATTAAAGATATATTTAATAATTGATATTTTTTTTCAAAGTTTTGTATATTAATTATATAGTTATTTATTATATTTAGTTTTAGAGTATTTTTCACAACTAATATGAAAATTATTTAATTTTTTAAATTAATGGAGGATTATAAATGAGATAAATTATTTTACTAGTGTTTTTATGTAGTATGTTCTTTTTAGTTGCCTGTTCTGATGATAAAGATGATAATAACCCATCGGACAACACTAAAAACGTAGCATCTTGCGAAGGTTGTCACACAAATTATGCTCATCTCAAACAAGTTTACACACCTGACACAGATGTTCCCGTTGGCGGATGTGGAGGAGATGCGCCCCACTATGAGCCTTATGATAGAGTCTATATGGGTGGTGAAGGATATGAGAAGTTTAAAAAATCCGCACATGGAAAGATGAAATGTACAGACTGCCATAATGGAGTTGATAAAACGGCTGACAAAAAAGTAGCTCACTCGGGCAATTTCTTAAAATCACCATCCGAAAAAGCTGTTGAAAAATGCGGTTCGTGCCACTCGACTTATGCAAATAATCAGCATTATAATCTACATCAAGGTTGGGGACAAAAGCGTAAAGTTTGCTTACGTTCAGGTTTAGGTGGTGCAGATGATTTTGCGAAGCTACCTGCAAAGCAACAAGAAGGTTATCAAAAACGCTGTGCAATTTGCCATGCAAGTTGTGGCGATTGCCATGTTAATCGACCACATGCAGGTGGTAGTGGTCTGGCAAAAGGGCACGACTTCTTTAAACCAGATATGATGAATACTTGTGTTGTTTGCCATTCATCACGCGGTGGGCATGCATTTCTTGGTGTAGGAAGCGGAACAAAGCCAGATGTACATCTTACAAAAGCTGGTTTTAATTGTTTGAGCTGCCACAAAAAAGATGAGCTTCATGGGGATGCTCAGAAAGTCGAACAACGTTATGCATATAGCAAACTACCGAAATGCGAGAATTGCCATACAAATATAGCATTTTCAAACAACTATCACTCAATCCACGCAGATGATTTTAATTGCCATGTTTGCCATTCACAAAACTATAACACTTGTGGTAGTTGCCATATTGGAGGAGCAGGAGCGCGCATAACTTCACATCTGGACTTTAAAATTGCCTTAAATCCAATTCCAACAATTAAAAACAAATACAAATTTACATTAGTTCGCAGAACACTTGCTGCACCAGACAACTGGAGTTTATTTGATGTCCCACAATATGCTAAATTCGAAGCTGCACCAACATTCAATTACACAAGTCCACACAATATATTAAAAAGAACTGAAAGAACTAATGTTGGAGCTGGTGAAGCTTGCTATGCAAAATGCCACATTTACAAAGATGGTGATGTTTGGAAAAATAAGAATTTATACTTATTTGATTCCGATCTTTATGATTGGGAAAAAGAAGCTAGCAAGAATATTGTTGTAGATGGAAAACTACCCTCTTCGTGGGGTGTTAAATAAAGAATAATAAATTTTGTTTCATTTATAAAGGGTTCATATTATGAAAGATTATTTAAAAAAAATTAATTCTTTAATCGCAGTCCTACTTTTAGGTCTTTCCTTAACTTTCGTCGGATGTTCCGACGATGATGATGATCCGAAAACACCTTCAAAGACAGAAGCAGAGCTTCTACTTGAATATTTAGAAACTACAGGTGGCGACTTCATCAATACTCAAGCTCCAACAATTATTAACGCAATCGATGTGTACAACAAGAATACTGCAACACCGGACAAAATAAAAATTATTGACGTGCGTGCGAAAGCAGATTACGATAAAGGACACGTAAAAAATGCAATTAATTTACAAATTCCAGAACTTTATAATTATTTTAAAACAAATTCAGCAGATTTAGCTAAATACGAAGATGTTGTGATAATTTGCTATACTGGTCAGAGTGCAGCTTACGCAACTTCATTGTTGAGATTATTGGGATACAACAACGTAAAATCTATGAAATTCGGAATGTCCTCATGGCACGATGATTTTGCTACAGGTTATAAAAATGCAATTGCAAATGGAAATGCACGAGCTTCGCAATTTGTTCAAACTGAAACACCTAAACCAACTACAAAGAATCCTTTACCAAATATCACAACTGGCAAGAAAACTGGTAAGGAAATTCTTGAAGAAAGAGTAAAATTGTTATTTGAAAAAGGATGGTCTGCTGGAATAGGTGATGATCAACCAAATATTTTAAACTCTGATGTATTTAATAATTTGAATAACTTCTTTATTATTAATTATTGGCCTCTTGCTCATTATTTAGATCCGGGTCACATCCCAGGTGCTATGCAATACACACCAAAAGAATCGCTTAAATCAACAAAAGATTTATTTACACTACCAACAGATAAAACTATTGTTGTCTATTGCTACACTGGTCAGACAAGCGCTTATGTAACTGCATTTTTAAGAGTACTTGGATACAAAGCAAAATCTCTTCAATATGGTTGTACAGCTATGATTTATGACAAATTAATAGAGAAAAACCTAAGTACATTTATCCCTGAACGTGATATAATAAACAAAGAGTACGAAAAATAATTTATTAAGTTAAAATATTTAGAAAGCCTCCAGATTATAATTTTAATCCGGAGGTTTTTTTATTATACAAATTTCATCAGAAGTGCAAATAATGCAACTACAAGCGCTAATACAGCAACTATAATAGCAGAATTAGACTGAGAATCTTGCAATTTTTTATCTAAATTGTCAATTTTCCGTGATAATGATGCTATCTTATTTTCAATTTCTTGAATTGAGTTATCGTTGTGAGATGATTGAGGTGAAAATTTACCGATAGTGTGTGTTTGGATTTTTTCATTTAACATATTATACATATTTTCTAGTGTTGTTAATCTATCTGAAATTTCTTGATTTACTAAATTTTGTGATTGATCTTCATATTCGTTATTATCAAAAGAATATCCATGCTTTATAATATCAATATCAAGCGAAAGTTTTTTTATTACAGAAGAAAAATTTACTTCGAAAGATTTTAATTTTTCATCTAAATTTACGACTATTGCTTCGATTTGCTTAAGTCTCATATTCAAACGCAATTCAATCTTTTGAGCTTCGTTTGCAACTTCCTTTTCCACTTTTGTTTTGAGGCCTAATAAAGTTGTTTCGAGTTCTAATTCTGACTTCTTTTTAAAAAACTTAAGGGTTTTATCCATTTCTTCGGCAAATTTTGAAGAATTACTATGAAGTTGAAGCAAATCATCCTTCAGTTTCTCCATTTCTGATTTAAATGCTTTAACATCGCCTAAATCAGTTGCAAGACGGAAAGTTTCTTCTGTTTTATTTTTTAGCAGTATGATCGATTCAAGAATATTAGTGTTTATTTTACTAATTGCTGATTCTGTATCCTTAGTTATTTTTGCCTCCATTTCATTAAGCTTAGTAAAAGCAGCGTCAAAATCTTTCATAGTCTTTTCTAATAATTCAAATGCTTTATGATATTCTTCAGCTTGTTGAATAATTTTATCGAACAGACCGATTATTTCTGGGCTTATTGCTCTTGATTTCTCCATTGGGATGTGTACTCCAAAAAGTAACTTAGTGATGATATGAGTTTTTCCATATAGTATTTTTCAAGTTCAATGACAGGTTCATTACTATGATTTAACAAAACTTCAAACATTTCCTGCTTAAAGTTTTCGTCGTTTCTCAATTTATCGGCAAGAAATTTATTCAAATAATCCATCAATAGACCATCTTTTGCTAATTGTTCATAGAAGGTCTCTGGCTGGATTTTTTTCTTTATGTTAAAAAGTCGAAGTAAGCTCAATAAAAAATCCCAATTTATTTCTTATTAATATCGTCATTTATTTTTGATTACTTAAATAAAAAGACAAATTTAATACCAAAATATTAACAAATTTCAAAAAACTAAATTTTTAAATTGAATTTAACTTATTTTTGTAAATTATTAACGTTCACTTAGTAGTATGATATTAGAAAAACAAAATATTGATATCGACGAAAAAGAAAGGGCTATTGCTTGCAGTGTTAAAAGAAAAGGCAGTAATAGAGAGGAAGCATTAGAGGATTTAGAAGAATTGGAAGTTGCAAACGAAGCTCAAAAGATTGAATTGCGTTTGAATATGAGCCTTAAG
>DAIPLL010000018.1:0-16055 GCA_036769265.1 Kapaibacterium sp. (SeqCode) | reverse complement strand
TCAACACACCACTTGGTGTTAAGGTAATAACTTGATCAGGTGCTGTATTGCTGATTATACCATTAGTGATGTCGATACCAGTGCCAGCGGTAAGCCCCGAACTTGATTCATCACGCCAATCGGGGACACCATTTGCGTCAGTTTTCCAAACCTTATTTGGATTGCCACCTCCAGCTGCAACAACACCAGCAGAAGTTGCTGAGTTAGAGGCAATACTAACGCTATTGCCAGTACGAGAAAGTGGAGCATTAAAGCTCAATGGTTCTTCGAACCCTGTAGCTGAAATCGTAATCGAACCAGCTGCATTATTTATATTAATGTTCGAGCCAGCTGTTAATGTATTCAATGTGTAGTCTGTGCCATTGCCTATAAGCAATTGACCGTTCGTTGGGGCAGTGCCCAAGCCTGTTCCACCACGAGCAACAGAGAGTGTGCCTGTAACGTCAGTCGTTAGACTCACATTACCTGTTGTCAACTGACCACCAGCAGCAGTTTTTACAACACTGAATGGTGCAAGCGATGTAAAAGCAACTACACCTGAAGATGTCAGCCCGGTAAGCCCAGTCAATGTGCCATTTATTGTACTATTTCCAGTAATATTAATTCCGCCATTAGAAACAGTAATGCCACCGCTCGAAACAGTCAAAGTATTTGCCAAAGTGAGTCCGCCATTGCTTAAAAAATTTGTGCCTGCATTGCCTATATTTGTAATTATATTGTTATTCATATTGATATTACCGCTCATTGTACCGCCTGAAAGTAAGAGGAAAAGGTTATCTGTGCCTGCATCCACTATACGCACCCAACCCGAACCAGTGTAATAGTAAAAACCAGCTACTGCGTCGGTTTGATATACCAACAATCCTGTAGCAGGAGATGGTATTGCTGTGCGTTGAGCTAAAGTCATTCTCGGCACAAGGAAGCCAAGCTTTGTTGTAAAAGAAGGAGCAGATACATCTAAATCCAGCAAAGCTGAGCTATGCGGATTTGTGGTGCCTATACCAACATTTTGTGGTTGTGCTAATGCAAAAGTAGAGAGCAAAAGTAATACCACAAAATATGAAAATAATTTTTTATAAAACTTAGACATACCTAACTCCTTGTGTTTATTCCTTTTTCACCATTTACAAATATAACGAATGAATTTGAAGATTAAATTAAGTATAATTACTGAAAAACAAGTAAACTCTTAAATTTATTAATTTTTCCATAATGTATGAAATTATAACGTATTAAGAATAATGCTATTTTTAAAGTTAATAAATTCATTAATTTTGAACTATTTTTAAATATCGGTAAAAAATCTATTAATTTATTTTAACTAACAATTAATTTATACAAAACTATTTTGTTTTTAATAAACTTTTATTTAATTTCTATCAAACATCTTGATTTGTTCAACAATAATCGTATATTCTATTGAAACAGGTTTTACTAATAGTTTTGTTTTTTTTAATATTAACAGAGACAAAAAGCGAAAAAATATATAAAGCCGTTTTTGATTATGGATATTTTCCTTATGAATTTGCCAAATCTGATACTTCAACAGGCTTTTTAGTTGACATACTTAATGAAATATCAAAAGAAGTTGGGTTCAAAGTTGATGCAAAATCAATGCCCTGGGGCGAAGCACTCAATCAATTTAACCAAAAAAATTTTGATATTATTTGTTTTTATTATTCTGAGGAAAGAGCAAATCAATATAATCTCTCAAATTCTGTTATAAATGTAACAGAAACTGTTTTTTACAGCAAAGATGCTCAACCTATTCATACTGCAAAAGATCTTGCAGGCAAAAAAGTTTTAGTTGAAATAAGTCCATTAATTCAAGAACTTTTTAGAAAAATAGCACCTAGCGCCGAAATTATAACAGTTGATCATCCAATGCAAGTCATAGATTTAATACTTAAAGAAGGATATGAATATGCTGTTTTACCAAAATATATGGCTTATTATGCAAATATGAAAAATCATACATACAAGTTGGTTTCTACTGATATAATTGTATTTAGTAATAAATACACATTTGCAACTCATAAAGAAAACACAGAGCTTATTCAAAAAATCAATGAAGGATTGGACTTGCTCCATAGAAACGGTAAATACTTGCAAATCTATAAAAAATGGTTCGGTGATTTAGATGAATTATATGTGAAGGATAGTTTCATTCAAAAATATTGGTTTCCATTCACAATCCTTGTTTTAATTCTCATAGCTTTGTTTTTGCTCTGGAATTATACTTTAAAATATCAAATAAGACAAAAATCCAAAGAACTCGAAAGGGAATATAATGAAAAACTTAAATTACAACAACAACATCAAATGGCTCAATTTGTTATAGATCATTCAATTGATTCAATCTTCGGTATAGATAAAAATTCCAATTTCATTTATGTTAATGATGCGGCTTGCATAGCTCTTGGATACACACGCCAAGAGCTATTAAAAATGGGAATAAAAGACATAGATAGCTCTTTCAAAATTGATAAATGGTCATATTACTGGCAACTAATAAAAGAAGGGAAATTTAATCACTACCGTACTATTCAAAGAAAAAAAGATGGTAGTTTGATAATTGTTGAAGGCAAAATTTTTCATTTCGAATTCGACAAAAAAGAATACGTATTTGCAATTATGCGTGATATCACAGAAAGCGAAAAACTTCTCGAACAAATTCAACGATCAGAAGAGCTTTTCCGTAGTATTTTCGAATCAACTCAGCTCCCGATGTATATTTTAGATCCCGAAACACTGAGAATCTTAGATGTAAATCAAGCTGCTGAGACTTTCTATGGCTACTCCAAAAATGAATTTATTAAACTCAAAATTACCGATATAAACAAACTTACAGAAAGTAATGTGCGACAATTAATCGAAACATTGAATAAAAATAAAACCTATTCTTATGATTTAGCTCACTACAAAAAAAATGGCGAAAAAAGAGAGGTAAATGTTTCTGCATCAAAAATATATCTAAAAGATAAAAACGTAATCTTTTCTGTAGTAATAGATAATACCGAGCGAAATGCAACGCTTCGTAAATTACGCGAATCGGAAGAAAGGTTCCACAAAATTTTCAAGCTTTCGCCTGATGGTATAACAATAACACGTGTAAATGATGGATTGATAATAGATATAAACGATAATGCATTAAAAATGCTCAGAGTTGATGATATTTCAGAAGTTTTATATAATCCAGATTATACTACTGCAAAAATTTGGAAAAATATCGAAGACAGAAAAAGGATGGTGGAACAGCTGAAAGAAAAAGGCGAAGCATTTTTAAATGAAGTTGAATTACAGCGTAAAGACGGGAGTGCTTTGTTTGCAACTGTCTCTGCAAGACTTGTTGAAATCAAGGGCGAGCAGTGCATACTTGCAATAACACGAGATATTACTGAGAAAATCAAGGAAGAAAAATACCGTGAAGCATTGTTTAAAATTTCTGATGCTGCTATTAGCACACCCGACTTTTTATCTCTTTGCAAGCAAATACACAGCATTATTTCAGATTTAATGCCATCACAGAATCTCTACATAGCTCTTTATGACAAGAAAAGTGATATATTCGAGTATCCATATTTTGTTGACGAATACGACCCACCACCACCACCACGAAAACGAGGCAAAGGGCTTACCGAACTTGTTGTTGATACAGGAGAGGCTTGGCTTGTTGATCCAGATGAATTTTATGCACTTATTGAACAAGGTAAAGTCGAAAGTATTGGAGCACCTTCAATAGATTGGCTTGGTGTTCCGTTGAAAGTGAACAACGAAACAATTGGTGCAATCGTTGTTCAAACGTACACTGAAGGTGTTCGTTACACAAACGAGCACAAAAATATATTGAGCTTCGTTTCAAACCAAATTGCGATGGCTATTGCTCAGAAACGTTATCAAGAGGAACTTATCAAAGCAAATGAATTGCTTGAAGAGCGTGTCGAACAAAGAACGCTTCAATTACGCCACGCAAACGAAGAGCTTTTAGCACAAGTCGAGGAACGAATACGTATAGAAAACGAAATACGCGAAAGCGAGCAACGTTTCCGTTTGATGGCAGATTCTGCTCCGGTGCTAATCTGGATGACTGATTATTCTGGACGTATAAGCTACGTGAATAAAACATGGATCGATTTTACAGGAAAGGAAATTGTTACAGGTTTTAGTGATTACTGGAATGAGTTTATCCACGAAGAAGATTTATCCGAATTTATTACTAAGTACAATGAAGCTGTTCAAAACAAACAAAAATTCGAGATTACCGTTCGTCTTGTAAGTCATGAAGGAAACTATCGTTATGTTTTGCTAACAGCAATTCCACGAATGGTGAATAATGAAGTTTTCCATGGTTTTATTGGTAGTGGAGTTGATATTACCGAGTTGCAACGTGCGATTGAACAGGAGAAAGAGCTCAATATGCTTAAAACACGTTTTATTTCGACAGTTTCGCATGAATATCGCACACCACTTACTACAATTATGACGGCTACTTATCTTGTGGACACGTTTATTAAAGCCGGCAATTTAAATGAAGCATCCAAATTTTTAACACGAATACAAGATTCAGTTAAAAGTATGACAGGTCTTCTCGACCAAGTGCTTACTATTTCAAAAGGCGAAATAGAACAAAGCGAAATTAAGCCAATACTTACTAATATATACGATTTCTGCCGTAGTTTTGTTGATGAATATCGTTTAATTGATAAAAGCAACCATAACATTATTTTTGTAACTGAAGACGACGTAAAGCAACAATCATACATCGATCCTGCAATTTTGCAGCAAATACTCTCAAACCTTATAAACAACGCAATTAAATATTCACCTATAAACTCAGAAATTGTTTTATCGCATAAAAAAGATAACGGAAATTTGATTTTTGTGATAAAAGATCAAGGTATCGGTATTCCAAAAGATCAAATACGATATATTTTTGAACCATTCTACCGTGCAACTAATGTCGGAGTAGTTCAAGGCACTGGATTAGGTCTATCAATAGTTAAAAAATTCATTGATTTGTATCAAGGTAAAATAAAGGTTGAAAGCAATATTAATGAAGGAACTATAGTTACAGTTGTATTGCCAGAAATAAAACCTAATGAGAACTAACATAATGAATTGCAATCAAAATATTTTTATGTTAAAAAAATATTTTTTTTTATATTTGTAATTCGTTTAAAAGTAAAAAATTAAATATATTTGGAGCAATTGGAATGATTACAAAAGAACAAAAGGCGGATTTCGTTACAAAATTTGGTGATAATCCGAATGATACAGGCAAGCCAGAAGTTCAAATTGCAATCTTATCGGCACGCATAGCAGATTTAACAAAGCATTTGGAAATGCACAAAAAGGACAATCACACTCGCCGTGGTTTAATTAAGTTGGTTTCCAAGCGTCGTAAATTGTTGAACTACTTAATGAATAACGATATCAATAGGTACCGCCAGATTATTTCAGCATTATCATTACGTAAGTAAACAAAACGGCGAATGGGTCGCCGTTTTTTATTTAAACATTAATGGAAAAAATATGTCTATCAAATTAGCAAAAATAAATTTTGACGGCAGAGAGTATTCCTTAGAAACAGGGCGCTTTGCAAAATTCGCAAACGGTGCCGTAATGGTGCGTTGCGGTGATACAATGGTGCTTGTTACTGCCGTCGCTTCGGAAAATGAGTTAAAAGATATTGATTTTCTTCCACTTCAAGTAGAATATCGTGAAAAAATTTCAGCCGTTGGGAAAATTCCCGGTGGTTTCTTAAAACGTGAAGGCAGACCCACAGACAAAGAAGTTCTCTCTGCACGCCTTATTGACCGTCCAATTAGACCAATGATACCAAAAACTTGGCATTTTGAAACACAAATTATTGCAACTGTATTTAGTGCCGAGCCGGATGTCAATCCAGATACACTTGCAGCAGTTGGAGCATCAGCTGCTTTGCTAATCTCGGACATACCTTTTCACGGTCCAATTTCTGAGGTTCGCGTTGGCAGGATAGATGGAGAATTTATAGTAAATCCATCGCTCGAACAGCTTGAACGAAGCGATATGGATATAACTGTCGCAGGGACAAGCCAAGCAATCACAATGGTCGAAGGCGAAGCAAAGGAAATTTCCGAAGATGATTTTATTTCAGCGTTGCAATTTGCTCACGAAAAAATCAAAGAATTAAATAATTTGCAGATCGAACTTGCCTCTCAACTTGAAATTCAAAAACGCGAATATACTATAGAAGAAATCCCCTCAGAGCTTATCGATACAATAAAAGAATCACTATACGAAGAAATTAACATATATGTTCACAGCCAAAGCTCAAAATCAGAGCGCCGTCAAAAGCGCCACGAAATTTTTGAAAAGGCATTACTAATAGCAACCGAAAGGTTTGGAGAAAACGAAGAACTCAAAGAAAAGATTGAACGCTACACAAGCGATATAGTAGGTGATCTCGAGAAGAAACTGATGCGTCGAATGATCGTCGAGGAAAATCGTCGATTAGATGGACGCTCAACGGTGGACATCCGTTCAATTGCTTGCGAGGTAGGTTTACTTCCTCGCACGCATGGATCTTCACTTTTTACTCGTGGCGAAACACAAAGTTTATCAACAGTTACACTTGGTACAAATCGAGATGAGCAATTGATCGAAGGATTAGAGCCTGTTCGCACTGAACGTTTTATGTTACATTACAATTTCCCACCATTTAGCACAGGCGAGGTTGGGCGTCTGACAACCAGCCGCCGTGAGATCGGGCATGGGCATCTTGCCTGGCGAGCACTGAAGGAAATGCTTCCGCCACAAGAAGAGTTCCCATATACCATTCGTGTCGTATCAGACATACTTGAATCAAACGGCTCATCATCAATGGCAACAGTATGCGCTGGTTCGCTTGCACTATTTGATGCTGGAGTTCCAATGAAGAAGCCTGTTGCAGGAATTGCAATGGGATTGATTAAAGAAGAAGACAAAGTAGCGGTACTTAGCGATATACTTGGAGATGAAGATTTTCTTGGTGATATGGATTTCAAAGTAGCAGGTACAGTTGATGGAATAACAGCTTGTCAGATGGATATAAAAATTGAAGGTTTGTCTGTTGAGATTATGCGTCAAGCACTTGAACAAGCTAAGAAAGGAAGATTACATATTCTTGAAATAATGAACAGAACAATAGATCAACCACGTACAGACTTATCACCTTATGCACCGAGATTTACTGCAATCAAGATACCAACTGATATGATTGGGGCTGTAATCGGACCTGGTGGTGAAGTAATTCGATCGATTTGCCGTGAAACTAATACCGAAATAAATATTGAAGAAGACGGAACAGTCCTTATTGCAGCTACAAATAGCACATCTGCTGAAGAAGCAACTAAGATGATTCAGGCACTTGTGCAAAAACCGGTCGAAGGTGAAATTTATCGCGGCACTGTAAAAGAAGTACGTGAAGGTTTGGGCGCAATTGTTGAGTTCTTACCAAAAACGCAAGGATTGCTTCATATTTCACAAATTGCTCACGAGCGTGTAACAAATCTTAAAGATTTTGTGAAGGTTGGGGATAAATTTGATGTAAAACTTATTGAAATTTCACCAGATGGCAAATATCGCCTTAGCCGTAAAGCATTAATACCCATTCCTTCAAAACCATCACTTTTAAAGAAGGACATTTCGTCAAAAGACACTAATAAAAAGTAAATTAAATAGGATTAAATAAATAAAAAAGTCGTCTCAATTCTTTACGAGACGATTTTTTTATCAATTCTCAATAATAAAAATAGGTTTAAATAAATTAAATTATTCAAAATGGCTGCAAATTAACCTTTTTGGTTATCTAATTCGTTAAGAATTCTTTGAGCAGTTTCGCGCAATACTTCTGGTGAGTTATAGTAACCTGATGAAATTCGCGAGAATATCCTTGATAGCTGTTGAGCTTCGGACGAAATTGATAATGTATCTCCACGGCTACTAACTTTTGATTTGCTCGAAGTAGCTTTTGATTTATCTTTTTTGTCAGTAACACGTTCATTATCTTTTGGTCCCGACACTCCTTGTGGTTTTATTGAGCTGATATCCATATCATCACCTACTTATTTTGAATAAATCAGAACATTTTTTTGTTTTTGTAATTGTTTTAATTTCTCGCCAGTGCTTTTTGTGCGTTCTTTAAGTAGTTCCAAATTATATGAATCCAAATTTATAATCAAATTTATTTTTTCATCCCAAAATGTTTTATATTCGACAACAAATTCTTTGCCAATTTCACTTTCGAGCAAATCTTTTAATTTTAAAATAGTGATTTCGCGTTCTTCGTAAAGAGCAGATATTTTTTCTAAATGTTCAATTTCAAAATCTCCATCTTTCAAAGCGTACGAGATGCTTTGAGTTTTTTCATAAACATGCTCGATTTGTTGTAATATTTCGTTATACTTTTGCATTAGCTATTTGCCCTTGACCTTCGATATTACTAATAATGCGAGCAATTTGCAAAGCAACTTCACTTGGCAATTGCTGAATTACTTCTTTAGTTTGATTATCGATAATACGTAAAATCATTTTGTTAGTATCTTTATCAATTTTAAATTCGAGGAAAACATCATTTTCCTTGATAAGTTCCTTTAATTTTTCTCCAAGATTTTTTAAATCAGTATTTACTTTATTTTTTTGCTCGTTTTTTTCAGGGGCTTTATTTTCAGCAAGCCTATCTTTATTAGCTTTTGATTCGATGGAAGAATTATCTTCCTTATTCGAGCTAAACTCAGCTCGGAACTGCTCTGCCAAGAGAGCAAATCGCTCTTTCTTGGTCTCTAACTGCAATTCATCTAAGGATGTTTCTTTAATTGCAGTTGTTGGTTGAATAGCATTAATCATTTTGGACCTCTTCTATTTATTGTCCTAACGATGCTTGTTGAGCAATCAAGCTATTGAAACCGCTATTCATAGCTGAAGTGGACATTGTGGAAAGCAAAGAATATTGCCCCTGTGCCTGTAAAAATACTTTCAAATAGCTTTCATATTCTTTGCGTAAGCTTTGAGCTTGTTGCTCTATATTTGCTTCAATAGTTGTTATTCGCTTATCTATATTAGATATTTGCTTAGTTATTGAATTAGTTCTTGAACGGATTAGCCCAGTGTTTGCGCCATTTGGCTTCAAATTATAAATAACATCGTTTATGCGTGCAACAAAACCAGTTGCAGAAGTAAACAAATTTGCAATATTTTCAGCACCATTTTCTTTAGAGAGAAATTCTTTTAATTTATCC
Organism: Kapaibacterium sp. (SeqCode); assembly: GCA_036769265.1. Lineage (GTDB taxonomy): Bacteria > Bacteroidota > Ignavibacteria > Kapaibacteriales > UBA2268 > JAKIZO01. The sequence goes on along the minus strand of DAIPLL010000018.1, from coordinate 6,795 downwards.
TTATCACGAAGCACCAGAGTGCCATCATTGTTTAATTTAAAACCAACGTCAGTCAATCGGCGAGGCACATCTGGGTTGCTTGAAGAGACAAGTTCGCTTGTTCCAATTGCACGAAGTCTTTGAAGCAAAGATGAAATTGCAGGATCTTGCCTTTGCAAATCTTTATTTTGGCTGAGGAAGAATAGCATACCATTGTATTCTTTCACTAATGCATCGACGAGGTTTTCAACTCCGCTGACATCAATATCGGTGGTAATTGTAATTGGTTGAGCATCATCTTTTTGAGCTTTAAGTAAACTTAAAGTAAGTCCAGGTAAAACGTCGTTAATTTCGTTTGAATTACGAGAAATTTCAATACCGTTAACTTCTAAATTAGCATTTAGTAAGGAGGAATCTCCTACCTTGTACCCAGCCGATCCACCACTCATTGTTGTTCGAGCACTTGGATCAGTAAATAGCGAAGTGGTCCAGCCTAAAAGTTCAGTAGTGGAATTCTGTGTAAAAGTAATTCTGTTATTAGCACCTGTTTCCTTAGACATAAGAGTTATGCGTCCAGTGGTTTCGGTATCTTTCACCAGCGAGGCTGAAATTTTGACATCCTTAATACTGTTTATAGTTTGTACGATTTTTTGCATAGCTTGTTCGTTAGTTTCGTCGCCTGTAAAATTTACCGTAACAGTGTAAGTCTTATCGTTTAACATAAGATTGAATGATTTTTCGCCAGCGGTTTCGCCAAAATTATTAGAAAGCGTAAGTCTGTTGGAAACGAGCACATCATTTGTAGCGATCCGATTAACTTTAACAGAGTTCGAACCGACTATGGCATTACCATCTGCTTTAACAGAGAAATAATCTTTTTCGGAAAGAGTAGCTGAACGTGTTTTGAACTTATCGTTAATACCAGAAACTGGAGTAAAAGTTGAATTTTCACCAGTTTTCTTATATTCACCAAATTTATCTAAATAAGAAATAAGGGTATTCAAGCGGCTATTAAGCTCGTTGAAAAACTTTTGCCGTTTTTCGAGGTCACTTTTTTGACTGCGAAGTCCCTCGGTACGAGTTGCTTGAGAACGCTTATAAGATTCAACAAGCAATTCACTATAAGATTTGTCGCTACTCGAAATTCCGAATCTATCTATTGCCATAGCCCTTGCCTCCTTGCTTATTCAAGATTAAAGGCTTTAGCCCAAGCGTTGCGTAATTCAGTAATTATATATAAAGCTTCATCATATTTTTTTTGGAAGATGCAACGTTGGCAATATTCATAAAGGCGATAAAGCCGTGTTGCTGTTTCTTCATATTCAAAATTCAAAGCACCCATAAGTTCAACAAGCACTCGGCTCATTTTATTGACATCCTGTCGCTTGCAACTTACGATGAACAAATCATACATTTTAAGAATGATTTTTTCTTTGCTCCAAGATAGAACTTCCTGTTCCAAATAAGCAGGAACCTTTTTATCTTTTCCGCCGCCATACATTTTTGTAGCGGCAAGTTGTTGTGCTTGTGATAACATAATCATCCTCACGATTTATTTTTCTAATGGAGCGGTATCATCCTGATACCGCTCGTTTTTAATATAAACAAAATCAAGCAAAAATCATACCTAATTATCTAAACAATTGCAAAAATTGTTGAGGGTTTTGATTTGCTTGAGCAAGAGAAATTAGCGATGCCTGCTGCAAGAACTGTGATTTAATAAGTTCCATTTGCTCAGTAGCAATATCAGCATCTTCAATACGTGAAATTGCAGCCTTATAATTTGTAATTTGAGATTTCAGCACGTTTTCTTGTGCACTGAGGCGTACCTCAATACCACCAAGATACGATGCAACTTTGTTAATGTTATCAATAGCCATAGCAAGAGATGAAATAGTTTGATAAATTGGAGTTCTTGTTCCGCTTGCAGTATTTGCAAAGATACCCAAATTAGAAACAGAAACTGAGTTTAAATCTTCCAAATTAAGACCCGCAACGCCTGCAAAATTACTTGCAGCACCACTGACGCCGCCACGAACTGCAGTAGCCTCGCTGGTTGCATTAAGATCGAAAACACCATTGATATTAAAGTCAGGATTGGAAACAGTAAGATTGATACTGATTTTCATCAAATCATTGTTTCCATAGTAACCTGTAACCCATTCGCCAGTGAAATTGCCTTGCAAGAGCTGTTTCCCACCAAAAACAGTTGAGTCTGTAATAAACTGTATTTGTTGAGCAAGACGGTAAGCACCTTTTGCAAGAGCAACTTTTTCGTCTGTACCTAATGCACCAGATGAAGCCATCGCAGCTGCATCTTTGATTTGTGTTACAAGAGTGCCAATTTGGTCGAGTGCATCTTGTGCTATAGCTGTAACATTTTTAGCATCGCCTGCTGAATTAAGTGCTGCTTTAAGAGCACCATTACGAGCCTGCAATGCACGTGATGTAATGTAACCTGCAACGTCGTCTGCAGCAGAGTTAATGCGTTTTCCCGTTGAAAGACGTAATTGACGTAAAGCAATGTTGTTGCTCGATGCCGTAAGAGCGTTATAAGCGTTGTCTGCGGGGATGTTCGTACGAATTCTCGAATCACCGCTAATTGCTGATGGCATAAACCCCTCCCTGATTTAAAAATTTATCGGGCTTCCTTCCACCAAATTTTATACATCCTCTAATTATAAATATCGGCATTTTTTTTTAAAACTTTAGCAAAAAAAAGACGGAAATAATTTCCGTCTTATCAAAAATTTGGTGGAATTTATTTACAGTTGATCAGATTATTCTATTATCTGAACAACTGCAAGAACTGTTGAGGGTTTTGGTTTGCTTGGCTCAACGAAATCAACGATGCTTGCTGCAAGAACTGTGATTTAATGAGTTCCATTTGTTCAGTTGCTACATCAGCATCTTCAATACGAGAAATTGCTGCTTTGTAATTTGTAATTTGTGATTTTAGCATCGCTTCTTGCGAAGTTAAACGCACTTCGATACCACCAAGATATGAAGCTACCTTGTTGATGTTGTCGATAGCAACAGCAAGTGATTGCAAAGTAACATGTACTCTGGATTTCCCTGTAGCTGGATCTACAAGATAACCAAAGTAGCCGAGATCGCTGGAATTAATGTTATTGAACTCTTCAAGGTTCAAACCTGTAACACCAGCAAAGTTTGTAGAAGCACCAGTAGCAGAACCACGAACAGCAGTTGCTTCACTTGTGGCATTAAGATCGAATAAACCGTTAACATTGAAATCACGGTTACCGACAGTTAGGTCGATACTGATTTTCATCAAATCATTATTTGCATAGTAACCAGTAACCCATTCACCAGTGAAGTTACCTTGAAGGAGTTGCTTGCCACCAAATACAGTTGAATCTGTAATAAACTGAATTTGTTGAGCAAGACGATAAGCGCCTTTTGCAAGAGCAACTTTTTCATCAGTGCCAAGAGCACCTGATGATGCGATTGCAGTTGCATCCTTGATTTGTGCCATTAATGAATAGATTTGATCTAACGCATCCTGAGCTATTGCTGTTACGTTTTTAGCATCGCCTGCTGAGTTGAGAGCGGCTTTAAGAGCACCATTACGAGCTTGTAACGCACGTGAAGTAATATAGCCTGCAACATCGTCAGCAGCAGAATTAATTCTTTTACCTGTAGAAAGGCGTAGCTGACGTAAAGCAATATTGTTGCTGGATGCCGTGAGAGCGTTATAGGCATTTTCTGCCGGGATGTTTGTACGAATGCGGGAATCACCGCTAATTGCTGATGGCATAATAAACCTCCATGTAATTGATTTGTATTAGGGCATCCTGCCATCAAATATTTATTAAGTCCTAATTTTCAATTTTGTTTTTCGGCAAATTCTTAAAAAACTTGAGTCCTTCTGTTTTTTTTGAATTTGCTTTTTGTTTCTAATCAAATTATCGACTTGTTTTTTGAAAACTTTAATATTATTTTTCGATTAATTGCAAAACTGCAGAAAAAATTTTGTTTGGTGGCAAATGATCAAGGCAAAAATACTCTTCATTAGTACATTTTGGGCTAAAGAAGCATTTACATTCTATATCTGGTTCGACAATTATACCTCGTCCATAAAGTTCAAACTCATTTTTGTTAAAAATATTATTCATTAATACCACTTTCTTGCGCAATCCTATTGCAATATGTAATCCCATTGTTACAGCAGTTACAACCAAGTCGCATTCATTTACAAGCGAAATAAAAGTATTTAAATCATAATATCCAAAATATAAAGCTCCTGTTTGCTCAGCAAAATATGTATTCTGTTTATGCTCTTGCTCGCCACCTAAAAGCATAGGTGTGAAGCCCTCTTTTTGAAGCAACTTGATTAATTCAATCCAATAATCTTCTCGCCAAAGGCGAGATACCCAACGAGCACCACAACCTGTATTAAGCCCAATAACAGCTTTGCTACGGTTAGGTATGTCCCAAATCTTTTGAACTTTTAGCTCTAATTCATATTCCTCACCTGAAAATTTATAACCGCATATTTCAAATATTTCTTGCAAATAATTTTTAGTATTTGCTTTATTGACATCATCGAACAATCCAGTGAGGTATTTATGCATTGCACGTTGATTTGCAGGCATTGGTTTGCCTTCTACCATTGTAAAGCCATCAATATAGTCAGCTTCAAGCTGCGAAGCAAGAGCGCAAGCGTGATGATCTTTATCTAAATTTATTATTTTGAAAAAGTGCACACTACGCAAACTAATAATTGATTCCAAATTAAACGGCAAAACTTTATCAACTGATGAAGGTATTACCTCTGGTGAGTTTGTAATCCACCATAACATACATTTTGGGAATTCTTGTTTTATTCGTTTTATAAGTGGTGTTGTACGGATAACATCACCAATTGCACCAAGTTTAATTATTAATATGTTTTCCCTTGCAGGAGAGTATTCAGGACAGTTTTGGCAATGATAACCGTGTTTTTTATGTGGACGACAAGGGATATCGCCTCTGAAATGCCTACAATCTTCTTTAAATAACATCTTTCCTCTTACAATGAATATTTTAGCAATAAAACAAAATTAAGAACTGGAACAATCTGCTCTTTCTTTTCGAAAAATTTTAATGGTGTAAGCAACTCTCCACGCTTGTTATCACGTGGTATAATATTTAGCAAACCCAAAGCAACAGATGCGTCAATACGTAGCTTGTTTTTAAGTTTCCCATCAATACCTAAGCGTGCATAACTCCCGAAACGAAACGCACCAGATTTTCTATTTACAATATATGATGTATCTCTATTGGGTGAATTTCTCCAATGGTCTCTATAAGTCAGTTCAGACTTCGTTATAATATTCCCACGCAAATCGATACCTGAGTAAATATCTGCTTCCGCCCAGTCAAGATATGTTAGAACGTAATGGAGTCCAGTTCCAATGGATAGATTATGCACCTCGTGCCAGTAATAAACTGTAAGCAAACCGCTAATAGGATATCGTTCACCTGATGAATATATTGTCAAATCTAAATCAACTGGTATTCGTATTCTATCACCTTTGTAAAGAGTAAGTCGTGTTGCAAAACCTGATTGTACGGCATCAAAACTTCCACCATAAATAAATTTTTTGTTTGTATCATTCTGAATTATAGGCAGCTTAGCAGGGTTATCTCCAAGTATTGAAACAGTTGAAAATCCCGCACCAATTGCATAACTATCAAAAAATTCAGCTTGCAAATTTAGGCTTATAACTAAAATTGAAGCAAAATATAAAATTAGTTTTTTCATAAATCTTAATATACTTCTTTTTTATAATTTATAATGACACTTTAAACCACTTATTTACTACAATTTTTCTTTAATAGAATAATTTTTTGTCTTTTCATAATTTTGTTTGACAATCATTTCACCTAAGAGACCTACTGAAAAGAATTGCACACCAACAATTATTAGTGCAATACCAAAATTTGAAAGTGGTCTATTACTAAGGTAAGTGTTTCCCAAGAACCATTCGACACTTAAATATAAGTTAATTGCAAAGCCAATAATTGTAAATATTGTTCCGAATAACCCAAAGAAGTGCATCGGTCTTTTCATAAATCGAGTTATAAAGACAACAGTTAGCAAATCCAAGAATCCATTGACAAATCGAGAGAGTCCAAATTTAGATTTGCCGTACCTCCGTGCATGGTGCACAACTGGTATTTCTGCAACGCGGAAGCCTTCCCAATGTGCCAAAGCAGGCAAATATCTATGCATCTCACCGTAAACTTGCAGGCTGTCTGTAACAGCTTTGCGATAAAGTTTAAGTCCACAATTAAAATCGTGAAGTTTTATACCGCTAACCAATGAAGTAACAAAATTAAAGAATTTCGATGGAATAGTTTTGGAAATTGGATCTTTGCGATTTTGCTTCCAACCTGTAACAAGATCATAACCTTCTTTCAATTTTTTTGCTAAATTTTTGATTTCAGCAGGATCATCTTGCAAGTCAGCATCCATAGTTGCTACAAATTTACCACGTGCTTCTTCAAAACCAACCGAAAGAGCTGCACTTTTACCATAATTACGACGGAAACTAATACAGCGGAATCGTTTATTACGGCGGTGGATTTGTTTTATATATTCGAGCGAACCATCTGTTGAACCATCATCAACAAAAATAACTTCATAACGACCGTGTGTTAGCTCTTGGAGCTCTTTTTCAAGAGAAAGTGCAAGTTCTGGTATAGATTCCTCCTCATTGTAAAGCGGTATTACGACCGAAATAAGAATTTCATCATTTTTTTTCTGTGGATTTGCTTGTTTTTGATGTTTAACAGGCTGTTGATGTTTTC
>DAIPLL010000120.1:0-4321 GCA_036769265.1 Kapaibacterium sp. (SeqCode) | reverse complement strand
CAGCGTTTTAAGTAATACTGAAACTCTGAGGCTTCAACTTCATCGCGATAGCCCGGGAAAATAAACACTATTACGTCATTTTTCTTTGGCTTACGCAGTCCAGGGAATTTATAATACGGCAGTGGTATATTCAGGAACGGTATAATCTGCGGTGTCGATGGTCCTAATATCAACTTGTTGACAAACAGGAAATCCCCTGTAAGCACAGTTCGTTCCATCGATCCTGTGGGCACAACGAACGATGCAATAAGCAATCCGTTTATAATCATCACAAAAATTATTGCCCCGACTATTGTTTTTATCCACGATAGAACGTGTTCAGTAAATGTTTCTGGTTTCTTTTTGTTAGCTTTATAAGCTTTATATTTTTTGTATGAAGAGATGATAAAATTTTTCATATTTATTCCAATTAATCTTTATCAATACTTAAAACAGCAAGAAATGCTTCTTGTGGAATTTCCACGTTACCAACTTGCTTCATACGCTTTTTGCCTTCTTTTTGCTTTTCGAGCAGCTTGCGTTTACGAGTGATATCCCCGCCATAGCATTTTGCTAAAACGTTCTTGCGAAGTGCTTTGACGTTTGTGCGGGCAATTACCTTAGAACCAATAGCCGCTTGAATTGCAACTTCAAACATCTGACGCGGTATGAGATCCTTGAGCTTTGTGCATAGCTTTTTGCCCCATTCGTAAGCTTTCGAGCGATGCACAATAGAGGAAAGCGCATCGACTTGGTCGCCGTTGATCAATATATCCAGTTTGACAAGATCTCCTGCTTTGTAGTCGTAGAATTCATAATCAAGTGATGCATAACCGCGTGTTGTGGATTTAAGTTTATCGTAAAAATCAAAAACAACCTCAGCAAGTGGCAATTCCCAAGTCATATCAACCCGTTCAGCCGAGAGATAATGCGTATTGACAAGCGTGCCGCGTCTATCCATACAGAGCTTCATAATATTGCCTATGTATTCGCTCGGCGTGATAATTTGAGCTTTTATGTAAGGTTCCTGTATTTCTTCAATTTCAACCGGACTTGGCAATTGTGCTGGATTTTCGATAAATATTTCTTCGCCTGTTTTTTTTATTACTTTATAACGAACATTCGGAACTGTATTTACGATATTTTGGTTGAATTCACGTTCAAGGCGTTCTTGGACTATTTCCATATGCAAAAGCCCAAGGAAACCGCATCTGAAGCCAAATCCTAAGGCACTCGAAGTTTCAGGCTCGTAGTAAATTGCCGAGTCGTTGAGCGAAAGCTTTGCCAAAGCTTCTCGCAAATCTTCAAAATCATCGGAATCAGCAGGATAAATACCGCTGAATACCATCGGCTTGACGTTCTTAAATCCAGCTATCGGCTCTGAGCATCGATTCTTGAAAAGCGTAACAGTATCGCCAACTTTTGTGTCGTGCAAATCTCGAATATTTGCAATAAAATAGCCAACATTCCCAGCCGAAAGCTCACCAGTGCGAAAACGTTTCATATGCAATATTCCAACCTCTTCTACATCGTACGCCATATCGGTTGCCATAAAGTAGATTTTATCGTTTTCTCGCAGAACACCATCAAAAACACGAATGTAAACAATTACTCCGCGATATGAATCGAACACCGAATCGAAAATTAATGCTCGCAAAGGTGCATCCACATTACCTTTTGGTGGTGGAATGCGCTCGACTATTGCCTCTAATATTTCATCAATTCCGATAGCTTTTTTTGCTGATGCAAGCAATATTTCTTCTTCTTTACAGCCGATTAAATCGATAATTTCTTTTTTAACCTTATCGATTGTAGTTTCGGCACTCGGCAGATCAATTTTGTTTATTACTGGAATAATTTCCAAGTTGTGCTCTATAGCTAAATAAAGATTGCTAATCGTTTGTGCTTCAATGCCTTGAGTAGCATCGACCACCAGTATTGCGCCTTCGCACGCAGCAAGCGAACGCGATACTTCGTAGGAAAAATCGACGTGCCCAGGTGTATCTATTAAATTTAATGTGTATTTTTCGCCGTCCTTAGCGGTGTAATCCATCTGTATTGCGTGCAGTTTTATTGTTATGCCGCGTTCTTGCTCGAGCGGATTATCGTCGAGTATCTGATTTGTTATCATTTCGCGCTCAGTAACGCGACCTGTTCTCATTAGAAGGCAATCAGCAAGTGTGCTTTTACCGTGATCTATGTGAGCAATTATGCAAAAATTGCGTATGTTGTTCATATTTCATTGAAATTAACATAATTACAAAATACAAATATACTAAAATAAGAAATGATAAAATAACAAATAAAAAGTGTGATTTATTGTACTGGAAAATGTTATTTTAGAAAAATGAGTTTGCAAAATAAAAGCCCAACATCTGCTATAGATGCTGGACTTTTTTCAAATGAACAATAAACAAATTTATAACTCTTACAAATTCGGTCCGAGCATATTTTCTGGACGCACGTAACGATCGAATTCCTCTTCGGTGAGCAATCCAAGCTCCAGAGCGGCTTGTTTTAGTGTGAGATTATTTTTGTGAGCGTGCTTTGCTATCTTTGCCGCATTATCGTAACCGATGTGAGGATTAAGTGCTGTTACAAGCATCAAAGTATTATCAACATAGTATTTGATTTTATCTAAATTTGGCTGGATACCACGTGCGCAATGCTCTTCGAACATTAAGCAAGTATCGGCAAGCAAACGGACACTTTGCAGGAAGTTGTAGATAATCACTGGCTTGAAAACGTTTAGCTCAAAATTGCCAGAAGCTCCGCCAAAATTGATAGCAGTGTCGTTGCCGAAAACCTGAACGCAAACCATCGTCATTGCTTCGGATTGTGTTGGATTAACTTTCCCAGGCATAATTGACGAGCCAGGTTCGTTTTCAGGGATGGTGAGCTCTCCAATACCACAACGTGGACCCGATGCCAGCCAGCGAATGTCGTTTGCAATTTTCATTAGCGAGGCGGCAAGCGTTTTCAATGCTCCGTGAGCAAATACAAGCGCATCGTGTGCTGCAAGAGCTTCAAACTTGTTTGGTGCAGAAACAAACGGCAAACCAGTTAGTTCAGCTATTTTGCGGGCTGTCCGATCTGCGAACTCTGGATGTGCATTTAGCCCAGTGCCGACGGCTGTCCCACCGATTGCGAGTTCGTATAAATCGGGCAATACTTTATCGATTCGCTCCAAAGCTTTATTTAATTGCTGGACATAAGCAGAGAATTCTTGTCCCAACGTAAGCGGGACTGCATCTTGAAGGTGTGTGCGTCCCACTTTAATTATATCTTTGAATTCTTCAGATTTTTTGGCAAGCGTATCACGCAATTTTTTTACAGCAGGGATAAGGCGATTGACTATTTCTTCTGCTGCAGCGATATGCATTGCTGTTGGAAATGTGTCGTTTGAGCTTTGCGATTTATTCACATCGTCGTTTGGATGAATAGGCTTTTTGCTCCCAAGTTCGCCGCCTGCAATTTCAATTGCACGATTTGAAATAACTTCGTTTGTGTTCATATTCGTTTGAGTACCAGAACCCGTTTGCCAAATTGAAAGCGGGAAATGAGAGTCGAGCTTGCCTTCGATTATTTCGTCGGCTGCCTGAACAATTAAATCAGCTTTCTCTTTTGGCAAAATTCCTAAATCACTATTGACTAATGCAGCAGCTTTTTTCAAAATTCCCATCGCTCGAATTATTGGACGTGGCATACGCTCGGTGCCTATTGCAAAATGAATAAGCGAGCGAGCCGATTGCGCTCCGTAATAATATTCATTAGGAACTTCAATTTCGCCCATAGTGTCCTTTTCAATACGCATTGCCATTTTTTTCTCCAAATAATTATAAAAAAATATAACACTTAACTAACGTATTTTTAATTCTTATATTATTAACTTATCGAGAAATTCCATACCATAATTTTTTTGATTTAATCTAATTTTTATAAATTTGAAAAATTAAATTTAGGTGGAAAAATGCAAAAATTCTTGTATTTAATCTTTTTGTTTTTATTTTTCGTCGAAATCCACTCCCAGCCACTTAAAATTGTGCGTCCTATAGCAAAAGAAACGCCAAAGTTCGAAATAACATTCGATTACAGAATGAGCAATGCATCGGTTTATTACGACAGCACAGGCAAAAGTCAGTCTCGCTTGCAGGATACTGTGCCAATTTACCGAAACGACACACTTTGGGGCTATAAGCAATACACTTTTCAGCTGGTGAGATATTTTTTCGTGCCTGGCTTAAAATGGCAACCAAACGGTAAGTTCAATATATCTGCAAATCTTGTTCTGGCATATTCAACCTATGAAGAAAAATACACTTACGACACAAATTATAGGCAA
>DAIPLL010000119.1:0-4339 GCA_036769265.1 Kapaibacterium sp. (SeqCode) | reverse complement strand
TTGGTTTCGTTCCAACATGAATTGCCAAAAAAAAGCATATAATTTTTCGTATCCGACAATTTTTTAATATCATCCCAAAACGTACCATTACAAAGCCACCCGTGAATCAAAAGTATAGGTATTCCTTCACCATGGACCTCGTAATACATAGATACAATGTTATCCGCTGTATCTTTTATCTCTAAAAACGGCATCTGAAGAAAAAAAATGGTCGAAAAGAAAAAAAGGTTGTTAAATATCGTTTAAAAACTTGTTACATGCTTTTTTATGGCAATTCAAGGTGGAACGACTCCAATGGTTAAAATAATATTTGCGTATAGCCGCTGATCTCCCGTTGCAATTACTAAAGAGGTATTCGGATTTCGAGCATAATCATAAAATTCAAATCGTTGTAGATTTTTCCATTCAACGACATTCGGAAGAATTGCTTTAAACTCCGCATATATTTCGGGTAGCGGTTTATCAGCGGGAGGGTTCATTACGGCAACCGATTCTATTGGAATTGCTGAAACCAATGCTTGTAAAACTTCGGTGACTTTGACGGTTCCTGGACTTAAATTAAGAAAAACCTTTTTGGCTGTTTGTGACGATCCGGTATTATGCGGGTAATTTCCATCAGAAATCAATATCATAGAGCCATGGCCCGAAGAAGCAAGAGCCTCTAATATTTGTGGGTGCAATATCTTTCCTTTAAGCATATACTTACTTATTAATTTGAATTTAAAAAATTAATTATTGTTTTGGGCAAGGTACATTGTATTGTAATACTCTATCGTTCTTCTGATACCTTCTTCAAATTCTATTGGTGCATGAAATCCGAGTCTCTGAATACGGGTTTCGGAACAAGATAACGTACTTGTTTGTATCTTGAGTCGATAAAGATTGAGAATCGGGGGTTTTTTAATCCGAAACAGCTTATATCCCGATTCCAAAAGCCAAACGGGGCCTTGTATTAATCGGTAAGGAACCGATGATTTTGGTTCGGGAACTCCGGCTAGGTCACATATAAGAGAGATAAATTCTTTCCAAGACATATTCCGATCCGAAATATTATAAATTCCCTCAGCACTCATATTTTTACATAAAAAAGCAATTCCGTGAGCGAGATTTTCTGAATAGACAAATGAACAGACTGCTCTACCTTTATCGAGCAACGGTACCTTATGTTTTATCAAGGAATCTAAATATAGAATAAAGGATGCCCGATCGTATTTTCCAAAAATTGTAAATGCAGGCCTAACAATAATGATTTTGATATGTTGTTTTTTTCCTTCTTCCAAGAGATATTTTTCACAAACCATTTTCGCTCTCGCATATTCGTTGCAAGGCTTATAATCATCATCTTCTTCGATTTCTTTGGCACCGAAAGGCCTGAAGCCTAGCACGGTCAATGAACTCATGAATACGAATTTTTTCACGCCGGTCTGAACCGATGCTTCAAATACATTTTTCGTTGCTTGAACGATATATTTTTCAAAAGATTCTTTGGTCGCCCATTCAGTGACCAACCCCGCCAGATGAACGACGCATTCGCAATCTTTGAAAATAGGAATCATTGATTCAAGATTCATCATATCTCCGTGTTTTATAACGCATTTCATTTTACCGATTATAGATTCGTCAGTGCCTGGATATACCATTGCAATCGTTTCTATTTCAAGATCTTTTTCCAAAACCTCCACAAGATTTGTCCCGATGAATCCATTGGCACCCGTAATCGCTATTTTCATTTTCAAATTTTTTTCCTCCTTAATTTTTGTTAATCTTTTTGCGTTTATAATAATCCGAGCCGAATCAAACAAAAAATATCGTTTGCAACGCCTAAAAGATAATGAACGAATAGAAATGGTCCGATGGACTTTCCCTTCAATATTAAAATACCGAACAAAATCCCGATAAATGCTGCGCCAATGATTTCCGAGATCGGTTTCCCGTAGTGCATAATTGTTGAAATTAATGTAGCGTATATGATAGCAAACCATTTATTTTTATCAGACAAGCCCAATGTCAAAAATCCTCTGAAATGAAATTCCCAACCGATATAATAAAAGAAATATAAAAATTCGTAGAGAATCACGAGCCAGAGCGCACTTGCGATATTTTTTGATAAGGGATATTCGTTTTGAAGATTATAATCCTCGGAACCGAACCAAACAACAATTATTGCCACAAAAGAGATAATATAAAGAATTGTATTAAAGTGAGTATCACCGCTCTGCAGTCCAAATTTATGTTCGGGCATTTTTTGATATTTTTTTATGAAATAAAGAGGAACAAAGAATAAAAACAGAAAGCTAGTGAAGAATTGATATACATGTTTGAAAATATCGAGCCAAAACGAATCAATAATATTCACGAACACACTGTAAAAGAATGGATATCTCCCGAAAAACCAATAAATGATGCACATAACAGCACTCAATAAAATTATTTGAAATGACGGCAATGGTTGTTCTGATTTAGCCATGAATCTTATTACAGAAATGAAAATAAAAGAGCTTTTCATCTTAAATTCCGGAAAAATGGAGAAAATCTCACCATAAAAAACTAATAGGTTCATGTTTCTTTTACTTTTGTTTTTTTCGGTTTTTTTGGGCAAAAATGGCGAGCCCCGAACCATTTTCGCTTCAAATCCACGCAAACACCACGAAAAATCAATTTTGACAAAAGAAAAATTTTATTTCTGGTCAACCTTATGTTTTCAATTTTCTTTGTTCTTTTTCCAATTTCTCTTTGAATTCTTTCTCTAACTTTATCCGTTCTTCTTCCGCTGCGCTATGTTCGCGGTGTCGGTCCGCTTCAGTTGAGCATGGATATTATTCTGTATGGGAAAAAGGGCCATACGTTATCGGCGGTGAAACGGGATTTTAACGCCGGATTAATAAGTCAAGAGACCGCATCAAAGCGTATATTTCCGCTTTTGGTTATTAGAGGAAATAATAAAGGTGTGACGCGGGTGAAAGGGTCGGAACCGTATATTCGAGAATTATATCGGAAACGGTGGTCGATTGAAATTGCCTTTCGTACGATTCATCGGATCAGGATAGAAAATTGTGCTCATTGTCGTGATATCCGGGTATTGGATTTTGGAAGTAAATGTTTTATCTATGCTCAATCAATAGCAAATTTCTCCTGTTATTCAATCAATGCGGGATTCTTGTGCCGAGGCGTTAACTTTAGAAGAGTTTTGCGGTCGTTTAAGGTTGAATCATTCCTTATAGTGTTTGAAGGATGTCTCGTCGTAATTATTCTTGATATATTGGTAGGGAGGTGGTAAAATTTTAATCCGACTCGAGATACATATTCATTATTTAATTTTTTCCGAATTTCGCGCGATTTCGACAGGTTCTTCCAGCCATTTTTCTCTTCCTCTTGCCTTTGATAACCACCTCAACAATCATGATTTCTTCGATAATCCGCTGCGCCCACTACATTTATAAACCGCAAAATCGAATCTTAGATATGGATACGGAGAATCCAACACCATCAAAAGAATCAAACACACAACCACATCAGAAAACAAAACAAAAGAAAATGAAATATTGGGACGTACTCATAAAAGAATCTTTCGACCAGTGGGGCAAATTTGAACATTATTCCGACTTCAAAGTCGGGAAATTACCCCTCGAAATTGACTATATCCTCCGAATCACACATGAAAATAGAGAACAAATTCTGATGCCGATTTTTAAACAACACATGAAACAATGGAACGTTTTTGAATTCAAACTGAGCCACGACAACGATAAAATCACCGATCTATGGAAACTGTTCGGATATACATACCTGTTCCTTGAAAAAAAAGAATTCGAGCCCGAACTGCACCCGGATATCTGCGCATGGTATATCTGCTCTGTAAAACCCAAATTATTCGTGCATCTCAAAAAAGATCTGATGCCCATAAGCCAAGGCTTGTATCGATTATTATTTCAATTCCCATTCTATGTGCTGATTATTGAGGAACTGCCGAATGTGAAGGAAAATGTAGCCATAAAGTTATTCACCACGGAAAAACAACTCCCGGAAGTTTGGGATTTGATTCTTAGAGAAGGATTAAGCAAAGATTTTTTAAGTATGAGTTATCTTTTGTATCCAGAAGAATTGGAAAAATTTATGCGAGGAAGGGGATTATCAATGGATGATTTAGGCATTCGCATTCAAAAAGCGATTCAAAAAGTGGGATTGAAGAATGTGATCGAGGAGATCGGTTTGAAAGCGGTGATCGAGGAGATCGGTTTGAAAGCGGTGATCGAGGAGATCGGATAAAGTTAGAGAAAGAATTCTAAGAGAAATTGGAAAAAGAACATAGAATATTGAAAACATAAGGTTGACCAGAAAT
>DAIPLL010000118.1:0-4370 GCA_036769265.1 Kapaibacterium sp. (SeqCode) | reverse complement strand
TTTCTTTGGATAAAACTAAGATTTCAGAAGGAACAAAAGGCGAAAAAGGTACCGGACTCGGACTTATGGTTTGTCAGGATTTCGTTAAATTACATAACGGCGAAATATGGTTCGAAAGTGAAGTAGGAAAAGGAACAACAGCTTATTTCACATTTGAACATTTGAAATAAACTAAGTATTAAAAGAGTTCATTTTCAGGATATTTTTCTACTCCCATTCTATTGTTCCGGGTGGCTTGCTTGTAATATCATAAACCACTCGGTTTATACCACGAATTTCATTTATTATTCTATTACTTATTTTGGAAAGATCATCATAGGGCATCGGGAACCAGTCGGCAGTCATTCCGTCCACACTCGTTACTGCACGCAAAACGCAAGTGCTCTCGTAGGTGCGTTCGTCGCCCATTACTCCTACACTCTGAATAGGTAACAGGACAGCAAAAGCCTGCCATATTTGGTCGTACAATCCAGCATTGCGAATTTCTTCGATATATATAGCATCTGCTCGTTGAAGTATATCAATTCTCTCGGGTGTTATCTCTCCTAAGATTCGAATTGCCAGACCAGGACCAGGGAAAGGATGTCGGCGGACAAACCAATCCGGTACACCTAATTGACGCCCAACTGCACGCACTTCGTCCTTGAATAATTCCCGGAATGGTTCAACTAGTTTCAATCCCATTTTTTCGGGCAATCCACCAACATTGTGGTGAGACTTGATTACAACTGAAGGCCCTTTAACCGAAACGGACTCAATTACATCTGGGTATAAAGTCCCTTGGGCTAACCATTTTGCATTATTAAAACGCTTAGCTCCAATTTCGAATATATCGATAAATGATTTACCGATAATTTTTCGTTTTTCTTCGGGGTCGGTTACTCCCTTTAACCGTTCAAGGAAAGTATCGCTGGCATCGATTAACTCGATCGACATGTTAAAATGTTGGTTGAACAAATCCATTAATTTGCGGCTTTCGTTCAATCTCATCAAACCTGTATCTATATGAATACAATGTAATTTATCGCCTATTGCTTTATGCAACAATACTGCTAATACAGTAGAGTCCACTCCGCCGGATAATGCACAAATCACTTCGTCGTTGCCCACTTGGGTGCGAATTTGGGCAATTGTAGTTTCGATAAACGACTCGGTTGTCCAATTATCAGATATTTGGCAAATGGTTCGGACAAAGTTTTCCAGTATTTTTTTACTATCAGTTGTGTGGTGAACTTCGGGATGGAATTGCACTCCGAAAATTCTTTTTTGTTCGTTTTGGATCGCTGCAATTGGGGAATTATCGGTATGGGCTATGACTTCGAATCCTTCGGGAAGGGCTTTGAGCGAATCGCCATGGCTCATCCAAACCAGATTTGAATTAATACCTTCCAATAATTTGTTTGGTTTATCTATTATTAAATTAGCACGACCGTATTCGCGTGCTGCTGATTTATCCACACTACCATTATTGAGATATGCTATTAATTGCAGCCCGTAGCATATACCCAAGATGGGAATGCCAAGAGTAAATATTTCATTAAAAGGATGGGGTGCATTTTCGGTATAAACGCTATTTGGACCACCAGAAAGAATAATTCCCGATGGATTGAGAGAAATCAGTTTTTCTTTGGATACATTAAATGGATATATTTCGGCGTAAACTCCAATTTCGCGAACTTTTCGGGCAATTATCTGAGTATATTGCGATCCGAAATCGAGTATTATTATTTTTTGAATATTCATAATTTATTTAAGTAATAAAATTCAAAATTACCAATAATAAACCTAATCTGATTAAATTAATTTGATGATAATTAATTGAGCATTATCGCTTCATATATTCTTCGGGCGAGACTTGGTAAAGTGCGCTTAGTTGCTTGATACCTTTTTGTAATTCTGTACAATCAGGTAAATTGGCATTTCTTACATATAACTCTTCTGGGATTTTAAGCACTAAATTGTCGTATAAATCTTCGATTTCGTCTTCTGCCAGCTGAAAAGGAAAGGAAATATTATCATATAGGTTTTGTTTGTATTCTTTTAGTTCAGCGTAATTATTTAATTGCTTGATTATTTCACTTTGAAATACTTTCAACATTTCTATCAAATTGACAGGTTCGTATCCTTCTGCAAATCGTCGAATCACTATTTTATCGATATAATCGAGAAAAAGACTTTTATCGGTACTCCTTATTGTAGCAAGTAATAAGTGGTACAAAGCACTTAGATTGCAATAGTTATCTGTATGCGAGTATTCTTTAAACTTTTTAAAATGGGGGATATCAATAGAGTTGTAAATCAAGTTTAATGTTTTTTCGAGTACATTTTCTTTACATTCCACCATTTTTTCGTAAATAAGGAGGTTAATTCTTTTTTCTGTTCTTTTTAGAGTTTCAGCATTACGGATATTCCATTCATCTGGATGATTTTTCATGTTCTCTAATAGAAAAATTAATCGCCTCTTTAAAATCAACCTTGGGGTTGGCTCCCATTGCAAGATATCTCTGGATTTTTGAGAATTTACATTCAATTTTTTATCAATATATTTCAACATCCAGGGACGTTCGAATACTTCATAGGTATTTGGACGAAAGAGATTCAGTAATTTCTTAATATATAAACCGGGTAACGCTAAAAATTTAGGCAGAAAATAAGGATGAACTGTGTGGCCATAAAAGTATCTGTTTGATATTTCGAATATTTCTTTATGAGTAACAGGAGTATCTGGGCTTGCAAGCAATACATTATATTTTGGCAAATTGTGATTATTCTCAAGAATTTTACTTAAAAATAAGAGTAAATCGCGAATATGAATATAAGTTACAGCACTTTCTCCTTTTCCAGCTAAAAATTTGGATTCGATTCTTCTTGCAAGCCATGTATTCAAAAACATATTCAGCGGAGCATACTCACACCAATCACTAAAAACAGCTGCAAAACGCACAATAGTACACGATATTTCGTGAGAATAGCCCTTGCAAAGCATTTCGCCTAATTTTTTACTCCGAGCATAATGAAAAGTTGCGTCAGGACTTGTTTCTTCGGTAATAAATGAGTTGCTTTTGGGGAAGTTGCATGCCGCAAGCGAACTTGCAAAAATAAATCTCTTAACGCTTAGTGTTTTTGCTAATTCCAGCACATTTTTTGTACCATCAACATTAATTCTATCGTAAGCACTATTGTCTTTATATGAATAATCATAATATGCAGCAAGATGTACTAAATAATCGACTCCCCCAATCCCCTTGATATAATCACCTGCTGCTTTAACAGATTCTGGATTGGAAATATCGCATTGAATCCAATGCAAATTGTCGTGAAAGGGTATCCCAGTTTCGTTCCGCGACCTTCTTGCTATTGCGAAAATCGTATAATTGTCAATAAAATTCCGAATAAAATACTTTCCAATGAAGCCGCTTGCTCCAGTTAATACAATTGTCTGTTTAGTATTCATTATTATGCTCCTCTTAGTAATCCAATTTTATTCTTTTGTAATAAATTAGTATTATCAGAAACATTAGAAAGTCTGTTACACCTGAGAACAATATTAATATTGAAGAGTTAATAAAAATGAAGTAAGTTAAAAGAAAGACTGTTGCAAATAGTTTTACAATAATCGAGAATTCGATGAGTGTTTGATATTTAGTTTGGTTAATTCCTCCGAGAAAGTAAGCAACAGACATTACGATATGAAACACACCGCCTTGAGTTTGAAAAAATTGCTCGGATGATGGTGCAAAACCAAAAAAAATTCTAAGCTGATTTGTAACAAAAATTAATCCAACGCCTACTACAAATGAATGTAAACTTGTTAATATAAGCATCCATTTTAGGATTGTTTTGTCTTGGAGTTTCATTTCTAATAATCTCCCAGAATTTATATTACTAAAAAGTAAATTAAAGAAAAAACATAAATAAACAACATATATTTTAAATTGCTTTAATAATATTAACATCAAACTTTTTTAATACTAATTTCGTTTTTATAATAAACACTAAAAAACAACCATGTACAAATATTGGATAATTGCTTTTTTTATAGGTTCTGCTAATTTATTGGCTCAACCCCAAATAGATTTTCCCGATGGAACTACATTGGATTGGGGTATTGTTCGACCAAAAGACCATCCATTGAATGGAAAAATGATTATAAAAAATTCAGGTACAGATACCCTGAAAATATTGAATGTCCAACCCACTTGCGGGTGCACATATGCACCTCTATCAAAAAATTTGCTCTTGCCTGGTGAAAGCACAGATTTAGTAATAACACTTTCGATTTCCAATTTCGAAGGACCAATCTCAAAACACATTCGAATTTATTCTAACGACCCAAAACATAGTTTGATGGATGTGGAATTAAAAGCAAA
>DAIPLL010000117.1:0-4379 GCA_036769265.1 Kapaibacterium sp. (SeqCode) | reverse complement strand
CTTCGCGTTCTCTTATTATGCTTTTAATAGAAAACAACCCAAAGCATTCTTGAATGAATGGCGAAAAAACCATCTCACCAATTTATAACAATAAAACCAAAAGATACGAGACAATTGGTCGGATTTCGAATAAACTATATCTTCTAACTTGTCAGCCAAATTAAATTATCAAATTACTAATATAATTTTTCGTCTATAAAATGATATTGAATTTTTATAATTTTGTTTTTTTAGTTTATTAATATTGGAACACTTATGAGAATAACATTGCCCGATGGTTCAGTGCGAGAATATCCAAAAGGGACAACAGGAATGGAAATTGCCAAATCAATTTCCGATGGTTTAGCTCGCAATGCTCTTGGAATAATGGTAAATGTTAAAATTTACGATATTTCGCGTAAAATAAATGAAGATGCAACCGTTCGAATTTTAACTTTCGACGATGAAGAAGGAAAAGAAATTTTTTGGCATAGTTCGGCACATCTTATGGCGGAAGCGGTTTCCGAGCTTTATCCAGGTGCAAAATTTGGAGTAGGTCCAGCAATAGAAAATGGTTTTTACTATGATATTGATGTAGGGGAAAGACGCATCACGCTTGAAGATTTGCCCAAAATCGAGCAGAAAATGGCTGAACTTGCTAAAAGATCAAGCGATTATGAGCGTATCGAAATATCATGGGACGAAGCTATCGATTTTTGGAAAAAGCAAGGTGATGAATATAAGCTCGAACTGCTGGAAGGACTCCGCGAAGACGAAATAACCTTCTATAAACAAGGCAATTTCATAGATCTTTGCCGCGGGACCCACATACCAAATACTTCGTTAATTAAAGCAATAAAGCTTTACAACGTTGCAGGTGCATACTGGAAAGGCGACTCCAGCCGTAAAATGATGACACGCCTATATGGCATTACCTTCCCAAAGAAAGCTATGCTCGATGATTGGCAACACCAACGTGAAGAAGCCGAAAAGCGTGATCACCGCAAACTTGGCAAAGAGCTCGAGCTATTTATGATAACTCCGGCAATTGGTGGTGGTTTGCCTGTGTGGCTGCCAAAAGGTGCCTTCATCCGAAGGAAGCTCGAAAGTTTTATAAAAGAGGAACTTATTCGTCGTGGCTATGTCGAAGTTATTACTCCACATATCGGCAATCTTGAGCTTTACAAAACATCCGGACATTATCCATATTATGCTGACGCTCAATTTGCTCCAATTAAAGTCGAAGACGAGGAGTATTTGCTAAAACCGATGAATTGCCCGCACCACCATCAAATATATCTTTTAAAACCACGTTCCTATCGTGAATTGCCTTTGCGTCTTGCTGAATTTGGTACAGTTTACCGTTACGAGCAATCTGGCGAACTAAACGGGCTTTCGCGTGTTCGTGGTTTTACACAAGATGATGCTCATATATATTGCACCGAAGACCAGCTAAAAGACGAAATCCGAAGCTGTATCGAGCTTACTCAGCTTGTTTTCAAAACATTCGATATGAATGTAACAACACGGCTTTCGTTCCGTGATGAGACTTCTGAAAAATATGCAGGCGATGCTTCACTTTGGGATAAAGCAGAGCGAGAACTGCGAGAAGTTGCCGACGAGATGGGGCTTGATTATTTCATCGGCATTGGCGAAGCATCTTTCTACGGTCCTAAGGTTGATTTTATTGTCAAAGATGCAATTGGAAGAAAATGGCAACTCGGCACAGTTCAAGTGGATTACGTAATGCCTGAACGTTTCAACCTTGAGTATGTCGGCGCCGACAATGCAAAACACCGTCCCGTGATAATCCACCGTGCTCCCTTTGGTTCTATGGAACGCTTTTTCTCAATACTAATAGAGCATTATGCAGGTAACTTCCCATTCTGGCTTTGTCCAACTCAAATAAGTGTTCTGCCAATCAGCCAAAATCAATATGAATTCGCTGAAAATCTCACTCAAAAGCTTAAGGATTTAGGTTTTCGTGCTAATGCTGACATACGCTCCGAGAAAATTAACCGCAAAATTGCCGAATCCGAACAACAAAAGATACCTTTTGCTCTTATAATTGGGCAAAAAGAGCTTGAAAGCAACACAGTTTCGGTGCGTGTTCACGGCATAGGAGATATTGGCTCGAAAACACTTGATGAGATTATTGAGACTTTCCGAAAGCTTGACCAACCTGGAGCAAAAATCGAAGATTTTATTCAAAAATAAATTTATAAAATGGAATATTATCCTCAGTCTCAAAGAGATATTTACAAATTAGTTGAAAAGCTCGTTTCGGGTAATTTCCGAAATGAGCTTTCCTTTCTGAAAACTTTGGTGCGAGAAATTGTTCGCCATAAAGATTTTGAAATTATTGGCGGACGTGTCTGGGAGCTAAATATCCAAGAAAAATCTTATGAATTACGTTACCAATATGGAGAAATAAACAAAATTCCAAAGAATTATAAAATAGGAATTAGCGATTATCCTATTTTCAGTGAACTTTATCATAAAAGAACGGCTTTGTATGAAGAAACAGACGAGCTTTTGAAGGAAAAAGGTATTAATTTATACTCAGTTGCTGCAGTTGGGGATCTCATTCGTATAGGACAACACTATTATTTCAAATATTTGCTTGGGTTCAACGCTGAGCATATTCTACAGTCCTTTTATGAAACTTTGAATGTTATAAGCTCGGTTGCAACTGTTAAATTACGCGATCTCAGCCATAAGGAAATTCAAAAACGTATCCAACGCGATATATCGAAAGCCTCCGAAATACAAAGAAGTCTATTGCCACCACATAATATTGAGTTTCACGATTTCGATATATTTGGTGTTTGCCTCCCCGATAGTGATGTTGGTGGTGATTTCTTTGATTATTTACGGAATAAAAGCGATGAAGAAGACCGCATTGGTATTGTAATAAGCGATGCAGCAAGCAAAGGATTGCCTGCGGCAATTCAAGCACTTTTTGTTTCTGGCGCAATTCGTATGGCACAATCATTTTCCCCGAAAATATCATCGCTACTCAGTCGATTGAACACATTAATTTTCGACACTTTTCCTTATGAGCGTTTCGTAACATTGTTCTATTGCGAGCTAACTTTATCATCCAATAGACTTGTTCTTTATGCTAATGCTGGGCATTGTGCTCCAATTCACTTTAGACGCGAAGACGAAAGCTTTCGCTTTCTTAAACCAACAGGCGGTTTGCTCGGTCTTATTCGTGAGCAATCATTTAATGTAGAAAATATCAGGATGAAACCTAATGATATTCTTGTGCTATACACTGACGGCATATCTGAAGCAATTGATCACAATGGCAATATTTACGGCGAAGTGCGTATTTGCGAACTTATTAAAAAATACAGAGATGAACCCGCAAAAAACATTGCCTATATGATTATTGAAGATGTACAGAAATTTACTGCTAATTCAAATTATAATGATGATAAAACTATAGTCGTTATTAAAAGACGATCTGAAAAAGGTCAAAGTAATGACGGTTTGGAGGATTAAATGTCAAAGAATGATTATCCTGTAACACCCGCGATTAGATTTTTGCGTCAGAAGGAAGTGCCATTTGATACTTATGAGTATGAATATATCGATAAAGGTGGCACTCGTCAGACTGC
Source organism: Kapaibacterium sp. (SeqCode) (assembly GCA_036769265.1). Taxonomy (GTDB): domain Bacteria; phylum Bacteroidota; class Ignavibacteria; order Kapaibacteriales; family UBA2268; genus JAKIZO01. Next base: position 774 of record DAIPLL010000117.1, on the reverse strand, counting down.
TGAGGAACTTAATGTATCCGAACATAATGTAATTAAAACTCTTGTTATGGAAGCAGACGGCACTCCAATAATCGTTCTTATGCACGGCGACTGCGAAGTCTCCACCAAAGAACTTGCTCGAATTATTGGTGTTAAAAAAGTTGAACCGGCAAAGTTAGAAAACGCAACCAAATACACTGGTTATATATTCGGTGGGACAAGTCCATTTGGCACAAAACGCCAGATGAAAACTTACATTGAAGAAAGCATAATGACGCTTGATAAAATTTACATCAACGGTGGTAAAAGAGGCTTCATCTTGGGTATATCTCCTGAGTATTTAAAATTACTTGATTATGAATTGGTTAATGTCGCAATAAAAAAATAGTTGGAGTAAGGCTATAATCTTGTATTAAAACTGATTTCATGAAACCAAAGAGGCTACCAATTTCCGAGTAGCCTCTTATTATGTACATATTTTTGAATTTATTTTACACAGCAGCCAATCTCTCTTTCATATCTTGCTCAACAGTTGTAATCGGCGAAATGTTGTAAGTTTTTACTAAGAAATCAAGTACATCAGGTTCTATGAATGCCGGCAATGATGGTCCCAATTTTATATTTTTAATCCCAAGATAAAGCAATGTAAGCAGTATCGCAACTGCTTTCTGCTCATACCACGATAAAATTAGCGATAAAGGTAAGCTATTAACATCAGTATTAAATGCTTCAGCTAATGCAACTGCAATTTTTATAGCAGAATATGCATCATTGCTCTGCCCAATATCCATCTGC
>DAIPLL010000017.1:0-16590 GCA_036769265.1 Kapaibacterium sp. (SeqCode) | reverse complement strand
TGAAAAGGGACGCAAAACTGTATTAGATATAGTTCGAAAGCAGGCACGCATTTTCCCAGTTGGTAGGCTCGACCGAAACACAACAGGTGTGCTTTTACTTACTAATGATGGTGAACTTGCTCATAGACTCACTCACCCAAGCTACGAAATCCCTCGTGAATATGCCGTAAAGCTAAACAAGGTGCTAAAAGTAGCTGATGCACAAAAAATCGCTGATGGGCTTGAAATTGATGGCGAAAAAATGGCTCCCTGCAATATTTTTATAAGCCCAGAAGATAAAACCAAAGTTTTTATCACTCTCACAGAAGGCAAAAACCACGAAGTAAAACGTATATTTGAATCACTCGGCTACGAAGTAAAACAACTCGACAGAAAATCCTATGCTGGAATTACTTACAAAGGCTTAGAAAAGGGACGTTATCGTCATCTAACACGAAAAGAAGTTTTGTATTTGAAAAAACTTGTTGGAATTGAGTAGTATTTCATTTAAATTAAATTTGTTTTTTTCTAACGGTTACTAATATGAAAACAAAATTACTTATTATATTTTTTGTGCTTTTATTTAGTTTCCCGCTTTTTTCACAAGACGAAAGTTTGCCAAAATCCTCCACCACAATCAAATATTACGAACCAAACATACCTAAGGAATTGCATACACGAATTACCGACTTTTTCAAACTGATCATAAGCGGGGAATATGAAAAAGCATATAAAGAGCTTCTCAAAGGTAGCCCGCTTATTCGCAAAGAAAAAGAAATAAATAGGCTAATCGAACAAACAGAGAAAGCTACACAAATATATGGTGCGCTTCGCGGTTTCGAAGCAGTCGATAGCGAAGTTGCCTCAAATTCGATGATAAAATGTCGATACTTAGGCTTGCACTCGCTTTACCCGATGCGCTGGATATTCACATACTACAATTCCCCCGAGAATGGCTGGGTAGTTATTAATATCAAATTCGACGACCAAAGTGATTTCTATTTCCGCAAAGATTAATGCCTTGCCGCTAGTAAATAAATTTGTGTTTAATGTTATTTATCGCACATTTTTTATTTGATTTTTTTGCTCTTCTTTGATATATTACCAAATAAAAGCGTTTTTTCAAACGTCCTTTATAAAACACGCTTGTTCTCAACTAAATAATATAGTCGGGGTTAATATGAAAAAAGCTGTCATTATGGCAGGGGGCTTCGGCACAAGATTACGCCCACTTACGATGAACATTCCAAAGCCTATGGTGCCAATCGTCAATATTCCAATGATGGAGCATATAGTCAACCTTCTCAAAAAGCACGGTATAAAGGATATAGTTTCTTTACTTTATTTTCAGCCGGAAAAAATCACATCATATTTTGAAGATGGTAGCCGTTTCGGAATTCATATGGATTATGTCCAAGCAACAGCAGACTATGGCACAGCTGGCAGTGTCAAAAATGCTTATGAGTATCTTAAAGAGAGATTTATTATAATAAGCGGAGATGTGCTAACTGATTTTGATCTTACAAAAGCTGTCGAATTTCACATAAGTAAAGGTGCAAAAGCAACTATCCTGCTGACACGCGTTGATACACCTTTGCAATATGGTATTGTTATGACCGATGAAGACGGCAAAATAACTCGCTTTTTAGAAAAACCAAGTTGGGGGCAGGTTTTCTCTGATACAATTAACACTGGTATCTACATTTTAGAACCCGAAGTGCTGGATATGATACCTTATCGTGAAGAATTCGACTTCAGCCAAAACCTTTTCCCTAAGATGCTCGAACTTAATATGCCACTCTATGGTTATATTGCTGATGGATATTGGCGCGATATTGGCAATTTGGATGAATACATTATAGGACAATACGATGCACTGACAAATGCCATTAAGGTGGAAAAACACGGGATTGTGCAGGGTAATTTAATCAAAGGCGATTCTTGCAACATAGCTCCAACTGCAAAATTTTCAGGGCAAGTACTTGTCGGCAATAACGTTACAATTGGTGAGTATTCCGAGCTTATCGATTGTGTCGTAGGAGATAATTGCGTAATTGGCAATGGAGTAAAACTCATCCGTGCAACTCTTTGGAATAATTGCAAGCTCGGTGATTTTGTTAAAATGACCGATGATGTTGTTTGCTCCAATGTTGAAATTGGGGATTCTGTTGTTGTTGGCGAGAATGTGTTTATTTCGGACAACTGCAAAATTGAAAACAATGCCACTTTGAAATCAAATATAAAGCTTTGGCCTAATAAGCGTGTCGAAGAAGGGGCAACTGTCTCATTTTCGCTGATTCAAGAGGAAAAATGGCAACGCGAGATTTTTACTGATGCTCGTATCACAGGGCAATCGAACGTTGAAATACATCCAGATTTTGGAGCGAAGCTCGGCACTGCATTGGGGCTTGCATTTGGTGCAAAAGCGCGGTTGTTGGCTTCTCGCGATCCAGCTGAGACATCACGAATAATGAAGCGTTCTATTACTGCAGGTTTGGCATCAGTTGGAGTAAATGTAAGCGACTTGCAGACAATCTCGATCCCGCAAACACGTCAGGAGCTTCGTACTGGTCGTTACGACGGCGGCTTGCATGTGAGACGTTCACCACGTGATCCAGATCAGACGGACATTATCATTTTCAACAAAGACGGGCGAGACATTTCAATAAATATGGCAAAGAAAATCGAGCGATATTTCTTTGGCGAAGATATAAAACGCGTTCATTACTCGCAAGTCGGCAAAATTTCTTACCCTGAACGAACAAATGAAATTTACATAAATCGTTTTTTGGATTCGCTTGATGTTGATTTAATCAAGAACCGAAAATACAAGCTATTAGTGGATTATTCATACGGGCTTGCTTCAACAATTTTGCCGAGCTTGCTTGGCAAATTGAAAGTTGAAGCAATATCGCTCAATAATTATGTAGATGCAACAACATTTCATCCTGATCCATTTTCACAGCACAGCGATACTGACGAAACGGGCAAAATTATGCGTTCTCTTGGCTATGAACTCGGTTTTAGAATTGAATCTGGTGCTGAGAAAATTTCCATCATTGATGAACGTGGCACCTGGTATCATCCGATGCGTTTGCTTTCAATAATTACTAAGCTATTTCTCGATACAAATCGTCATCGTGAGCCATATAAAATTGCTGTTTCTATTGTCGCAACCCAAGAAATTGAGCAAATTGCGAAAGAATACAACGTCGAGGTAATTAGAATTAAGAATTCGCACTCTGCGATGATGGACGCTACAATTGATCCAGATGTTTTATTTGTTGGAGGTGTTTGGGGCGGGTACATATTCCGCGATTTTCTCTTTGCATCCGATGGTATGTATTCTCTTGGAAAAATTCTTGAAATGCTTGCTCAAACCAACTGCAAAATATCCACTCTCGATGAAAAATTACCACGTCGTTTCGTCCATAGCAGAGATGTCAACGTCCCGTGGAATGCCAAAGGCACCGTAATGCGAAAAGCAATGGAGCATTCGGAGAATTTGCAACGTCAGCTTATCGAAGGCGTAAAGATTTTCTTAGATGGCAGTTGCGTGTTACTTCTGCCATCGAAAGAACGTCCAATATTTACCGTTTATGGCGAAAGCGATGATTATGAAACAGCCGTAGCATTATGTAACAAATATGCAAATTTAGTTGAAGACTGGAGAGAAGAATAATTTACTGCTGACTAAAATTTTCTTATTAGAAATTTTGCGTAAATTAAAAAATAAAACAAAATGGGCGACCGATACAGGTCGCCCAAGTTTATTTGATTTTGAGGTATTCTACAATCCTTTTACTTTATTAATTTTTTCAGTGAGTTTTGGAAGAATCTCGAATAAATCACCGATTAAGCCATAATCGCAATTCTTAAAAATCGGTGCATCTTTATCTTTGTTTATTGCCAAAATATATTTCGAGGCATTCATACCAGCCAAGTGTTGAATTGCACCTGAAATACCACAAGCAACGTACAATGTGGGCGATACAGTTTTCCCTGTTTGCCCAACTTGTTCGCTATGAGGACGCCATCCAGCATCAACAACAGCACGAGAGGCACCAACTGCGCCACCGAGCGCACGTGCTAAATTCTCGATCAAGTTGTAATGTTCTGGTCCTTTTATGCCACGACCACCTGAAACGACAATGTCTGCTTCGAGAACATCGAGTTTGCCTTCGTTCTTGGTGATTGAAGTAACTTTTGCTGATAAATCTGATTGGTTAAGCTCGATTGTTTTATCTAAGATTTCAGGTGAAACAGGATTTTCTTTTGCAGTAAATACATTAGGACGCAAAGAAAAAACTTTAATTGGAGTTTCGATCTTAGTTTTAATAACAGCTTTGCCAGCATAAACAGGTTTGCGAGCAATAATCTCATCGCCATTTGCTGTAAGATCTATACAGTCTGCGATATAACCAGCATCAAGCTTAATAGCAACGCGTGGAGCAATTTCCAATCCAGCTGAGTTTGCCGGGAAAAGCAAGCAGTCGGCTGCAACTTCTTTTGCAACATCAGCAATTATTTTTGCTACAGCAGTAGATGAATGCAATTCGAGTTGTGGCACATCAACTTTGATAATTTTATTAACGGCATATTCTGCTGCCTGTTTAGCAACTTCACTATCAGAATTAATTATAAGACCGATTACATTTGCACCACCAGAAATTCTTGCTGCAGCAGTTGCGATTTCTTTAGAAACGCGTTTTAAATTATTATTTGCTTGTTCTAAATAAACTAATATATTTTTCATTAATTTTCCTCCTTAAATTACTTTAGCTTCATCTTTTAAAAGGCGAACAACTTCATCGATATTTGCATCGGTGGCTTCAAATACTTTGCCAGCGCGAGCTTTCGAAGGTATTTCCATACCTAAGACGGTAGTTTTAGCAGGTGTTTTTTCTGCGTCGCGTATGTCGATAGGCTTAGATTTAGCTTTCATAATGTCGGGTAGCTTTGGATAACGTGGTTCATTAAGTCCTTTTTGTGCAGAAACGACACACGGCATCGAGCAAACAACTGTTTCCTTACCGCCTTCAATATCACGTTCAGCTGTTATTTTGCCATCTTCGACTCTCAGTGCAGAAACAACAGAAACCGAGGGCAAAGATAACATTTCAGCAAGCATAGAAGGCATCTGGAATGAGTCAAAATCAATACTCTGACGCCCCATAAGAATAAGATCTGGATTTATTTCTTTTGCAATTTTTGCTAAATTATAAGCAACATAATAAGAATCCGTTGGCTCATCGCCTTTTACAAGAATTGCTTTATCGACGCCCATTGCCAAAGCAGTTCGTAGTATATCTGTTGCCGCTTCGGTTCCAACGGTAACAGCAGTTACTGTACCGCCGTTTTTTTCACGAAGACGCAGGGCTTCTTCCAAAGCAAATTCATCATATGGATTTACAATATACTTTACTCCATTTTTATCGATTGTCTTCCCGTCCCCTCCAACAAGAATACGAGTTGCAGTGTCTGGCACACGGGAAACGCAAACCAAAATATTCATTCTGTCTCCTTTAAATTGTTGATAAATAGCATCTTACAAATATAATGTATTTTCATTTCTAAAAGAAATGAAATTTAATCATAATTTTTATCTAAATGAAGTATTTAATTAAGTTTTGAAATTGAAAAATTTCGTAAATGGATTACGAACAATCAAATTGAAAAAATTTTGGAAAAAAAAAGGGCTGTCCATATTGAAGGACAGCCCGAACAATGACCACAAGAAAAAAGATTATTTCACTATCACGAGTTTTTCACGAGCAGAGAATGGACCGCTTGTCATATTGATGAAGTAAATGCCCGAGCCAAGTTCGCTTGTGATGATTGTTGCAGTGTAATCGCCAGCACGCATTTCTCCATCTTGGAGTACCCGAACAACTTCACCCTGAGAATTGACAATTTCAATACGTGTATAAACGTTATCCAATCCAACGCTGAAGTTCAAGTTGACAGAACCACCAGAAACTGGATTCGGATTAATTGGCAGCATCTTGAACTGATTCTTGTTAATTATTACATTGCGTAGATCTTGTACGCAGTGTTGCAGAGAAATACGTCCTGGGACATTTATAGCGCTGACGCAATTATCGCGGTCGTGGAATGTAATACTTCCAAATGTTGGAGTAAAGGATGAGCTATCGGAAAGCAGTATCAAGAAGTTTGGATTGAACAATTTTCCGTCTTTGCTAATTGGCAATCCACCCTTTCCGTGAACAAATAATGAAGCTGAATTTTCGCTATGTATTACTTCTTTAGCAGTTAGCACCCAATTGGAAAGGACATCACCTGGAGTAACTGACCCATTGTATTTCATCCATTTTGGATTGTATTTAATTTCAACAGTGAACTCGGTAATTTTAACTTCGGGCCAAGTGCCAAGATGACCGTTATCTTGAGCTAATTTTATGGAAACAGGGAATTCTTTGTATTTATCAGTAGTTGTCATACCAGCAGTCATCTGATCAATGCGAGGCATAGAAAGCTCAACCTGGCTCCATACGCTCATAGCTTGAACTTCAGCTTCATAGGTACCGATAGTAGTTTCAACAATAAGTTTAACTTTAATCTTATTGCCATTGTTATGTATTTGTCCTGGACGTGCAGTTGGTTTGAAGCGTAAGTTGTATGTTTTGGCATCTTGTGGTTGAACTTGGTCGCCAGGTGTAAATCCAAGCACTTCAAAAATATCACTGTAATTATCTTCAACACTGATATTAGTTATTTGGAATGGATTGGTTGTACCAGTATTGCGGACATCGAACGTTAGAATAGGCTCATCGCAGCGTGTGCGGCGTTGGAAATCGACATTTGTAACTTCAAATGACTGGTCGTAACCGTTACCAATTACAGAAATTGTTGTAGTTTGGATACTATCGTATGCTTTAAATGCATCATTGACAATATCAAGATCAATTTGACGCAATAGAGTGCGAGTTGGAGTAAATGTAACAGGTATTTCGAGAGCCTCGCCTTGTTTCAGAGTAAAGTTTGTTGGCAGTGGTGCACCAAAAGTAAAGTCTTTATCGGCATTTGGCGTAATTTGTCGAATATGTATTTCTTTTATAAATAAGTCTGCAGTAGTGCTTGTTGAACGAATTACAATTTTACCTTGATCTGGATGTTGATTCCCTATCTCAGCAGGTGGAGTAAACTCATAACCAATTGCTTCTATCTTTGGCAAATAAGCTGAGCCTTCCAATATTCCATATATACTACCTCGTGGGACATTATCACTCGAAGAAAAGATTGGATATATCTTAACATTGGTTGGCACATTTTCTTTGGTTGGCTTAAAGCGTAATAATGCACGAACACGTTTTACTTTATTTGGATCAGGGTCATTCTCTGGCCAAATTTCAATTTGAGTTTGACCTGTCGAAATAAAGTCAGGCTCATAACCGATTACTTCGTAGCTGCCGTCGTTGTCTTGTTCATCAATTTCAGCACGAAGGAATTTTAAAGATGCGGTGCCAATATTGTAAATTTCAACATAACCGTCATAAGCATTTCTCATAGGAACTGCATCATCCATAACACGACGAGCACCCCAATTGAAATTAGTAATCATAGGACCAGGTTTGATACTTGAACCTTTTATATCAGACCAATATTTACCAGAAGCGGCGTTCGAGATAAAGTCAATTCGAGCTTCATATTGACCGTTTTCTGTTGGTGTAAAGCATACTGTGCGGAATAGTACGCTCCCGCCAGGTGGTATTGTAACAGGGAATTCAGGTTCAACAGGAGGTTCGATAGTAAACACTAAATTGCCCGGATTCCAGTTAAAACCGTCAATCACTAAATCTTGCGAACCAGTATTGCGAATTGTAATACCAACTGTGTTGCATTTTCTGTCCCCTACAAGTACTGTCCCTGCATCCCAATTAGCAACTTCGATCTTTGGAAGCACACCGCGACCTGTCATTGGGAAACTAAAACGTAAGCATTCGGTTTCAACTATGATAGAGTCTATGTCAAGGTTAAATGTATTTGGAGACTCATTTATTGGAGAATATCGAACTTTTATTGGTAATTGGCTATTCTTTGCTATTACTGTTGGAAGTTCTGGCAAATCAACTAAACTATAATATTGACCTCTATAAAGCTTTATAGATTTAATAGAAACGTTGTTCTTACCTTTGTTTTGTATGATATAATTTAATTCTTTTGACGAACCAACACGAACTGTTTCGAAAGCAAGCAAAGCAGGATTAGAAGCCAATTTATCTGCAAAATATTCAATTTTATGTATAGCTTCATTACCTGCTCGATCCATAATTGAGACTATTGCTAATGCATCTTCGCTCAAATCATTTACTTCTAAGTTAAATGTAAAATCGTAATTAGGCGGATAAGGAGTAAATGGTTTTGGGAAAATAGGATCTTTGAAATTATATGAGCCTGTCAACAAAGTAGGCTGATCAGACACTCCTAAATCTTGTTGCAACGGATCATCACCTTCTTTCCCGTTACGAAGTTCAGTGAAACGAACAGTATAACTACCGCAATAACCGTCAATATAAACTTCTGGCTCCAATGTATCGACAACATCCGTTATCTTAAACTGCATTGCTGCGGGCCAACCATAGGAGTCCACATTTGTAAAGCCGTAAACATAGCCGCCAAATGGAGTATCACCTCTTACCACATGGGAACCAGCAGCTACCTGCAATCTTGCCCAGAATAAGTTTGTACCAGGTATATTATTGCTCTTAAATTGAGGTACTGTTTGATATATAGGTTTATCATCAATTGTGATTGATTCTATAAGTTGTTTGTTTCTAATTGGATCGTCTGGATCACCTATAGCAATTATTGCAAACCAGTTATCGTTGAACTGTCCAGAAGGTGTTTGGAAAATAGTTAAGTTAGTAAACTGCTCAACTGACGTGTTAACAATCATAAATGGATCATAATTTTGATTCCCATCCCAAGCCGATGAATAAGAATATTGCAAAACAAGTATAGGTTTATTTGCTCTAACTATTGAAAGTCCTCTTACTCCAAAAGTGTTAGGACCAGGCGTTCCAAGAATTTCGCTAATTTCAACAAAATCACCTGAACGCTTTAAAGTGCCATCACGTCGCTCTATCAACTGCCCTGTCTTTTCATCATACATTTCAACCTCGTACGAAGTCATATTCTCAGCAGCGACAATTCGCATCATATCGCCTTTGTAAGGTGGACGCGCATACTGCACCGAGGCATAAGTTTTGCCCCAGGATTGAACAGGTGGAATCATTTCAATCAAGTGGTCACGAGATGAAGATATTAATGCCGGTAAATCTGCTCTCTGATGGTATGAAAGTAAACCAATTGGCTTATCACTTTTTATCCGTGATCCTGTTAAATCAAAAGTACCGTCTTGATTCCCCATTCCACGCACTACATAAACTTGTCCACGATTTAAAGTTACAGACCATTTATCACCTATTTTCTTTCCACTTGTAGTCGTTGAATATTCTCCACCCTTGCCTTTCAACTCAATGTTCACTGTTGTGTTATTTTCGGAGGCTAATATTACAAAACCACTCCCAAAATATGGAAATCCCTGATCATTTGTCCCTTCGTTATTATCGTAATAGCAAGCGTGGATATAATCTGTTCCCCATGCGGCTACTGGAATTGCCATATATCCATCGGATGTAGTTGATTTAGTATTCAAGCAATAAACCGAAATTGGGCTCGAGCTTGATATAATACGATATGCCTTACCTGATTGAGGTGCCTCGTATGGGATGCGAATTTCGTCTCTCGACATATTGAGTTCAGTTGGTGTCCTAAATGATATAACACCATAAGGTTTAGTGATTCTTTTTTTGAATATTGTGCTGTTAGTAACTGGATTTTGCATTTCAACAACTGTTGGTTTTGCAGAGGAAACAAATATGAACAAGTCCCCAGATGTCCAGCTTGCAATTTCATTTTGTGGGAATGCTACAATGAACTCATATCCCTGAGCATTTGATCCAGCTCCAAGAATTTGGCTGCCATAGCCTTTTTGTATTTTCTCTATCTTTGTGTTTTGTGCTTGTAGAAATACCGCACTCACAAGCAAGCACATAAGTAAAGTAAATGAGAATAGTTTTTTCATTTTAGTTGCTCCATTTATAATTAAGATTTAACTATAATCTTCATTACAATTAACATATCAATAATAGAATAATCTCGAAAAAATATAAAAATTATTCTTATTATCCGTATAAGTGTTATAAAATACAAAATTAATTGAAAAAAAACTAAATATTTGTTTTAGTTGAATTTAACAATGATTAAATTTGTTAAAATATAATTGAATTTATAATGCGAATTACTTTCATATACATATTTTTTCTTGCTTTTTCGTTGCAAAACACTTTTTCTAAGATTTACTTAATTAAAGAGGAAAAATCGCCAGCAAATTTTTTTGAATTAAAAGAAAATATCGAAAAAAATGCCCCAAAAAATATCGACAAACAGAAAGGTTTTAAACCTGTTCGCCGTCTTGAATATTTAAGAAGCTTTCGTATCGATAGCAGTGGCAAAATTCCATCTGCTATGAGTATCTTCAAAGAACACACAAAATTTTTATCCAAAGCTAAAATTATAAATCCGCTACAACACAACCAAAATTGGCAAGAAATAGGTCCTCGCAGTCCACAACGAGGTTCAAATAAACAGCTTTCTGGTAGCGGGCGTATTAATTGTATTGCATTTGACCCAAACGATAGCAACTTAATTTGGGCTGGTGCTGCTTCAAGCGGTTTGTGGAAAAGCACAAATAGAGGCAAAAGCTGGGAAGTTGTACCTTTTACAGAATTTTTATCAATGGGTGTTTCCGATATAGCTATTTCAAGTCAGAACCCGGATATAATCTATGTTGCAACTGGTGATGCCGATGGCAGCAGTTTTTTCGGCTGCTACTCGCTCGGAATAATCAAAAGCACAGACAAAGGACAAACTTGGGAAATTCTTCCCACCGGCATAGAGTATAGTCAAGGTAGCTTTATTTCAAAATTATTGTTGCATCCCGAAAACGACAGTATTCTTTACGCCGCTACAAGTAATGCAATTATAAAAACAAGCAATGGCGGTAAGCATTGGGATGTGCTTATAGATAGATTTAATTTCCGCGATATTTGCTTCAAACCAAATGACTATAATGTCATTTATGCAACAACTTATAGTATTAACGATGGTGCTTTCCTCTTTAAAAGTGAAGATGGTGGGAATAGCTGGTTTATAGCAAATCGCTGGGAAGATGCCAGCCGTGTGAAGCTTGCTACAACTCCACTGGAAAGCCAGCGTTTGCTTGCACTTTGTGTAAATAAATATACGAGTTCCTTCGGTGGATTGTATCTATCGGATAGTGAAGGTTATTTTTGGGAAACTCTGCTCGAAGACACAGCCCAGTATAGCTTTTTGGTACAGGCACAAGGCTTTTTTAATCTTGTGCTTGAATTTTTTCCACAAAGCAGAGATGAATTTTTTATTGGAGGTGTTTGGCTTTACCGTGGCAAACTGCGTAGTAATAAATTCATAGAAATTCCAAAAGAAACGCATGTAGATATGCACGATATAAAATGTAATACTCACGATGGCAAAATTTACCTTGCAAACGACGGCGGCATTTATCGTTTTAACTCCGATTTTAGCCAAATCGAGAACATAAGCTCAAATCTTGGGATCACTCAGTTTTATCGCATTGGGCTAAATCCATACAATCCAAACATTTTTTATGCTGGTTCCCAAGACAATAATGTTTTTGAGTATTTTTACAATAACTGGCAATTTCTCATAGGTGGCGATGGGATGGAATGCTTTGTAAGCCCCAAAAATCCTTCGCTTGTGTATTCTTCAACTCAACGCGGAACACTATATAATAGCCTCTACGGACTGCTCGAAGTTCCAACAGACGAGCGCCGCCCGTGGGTTACTCCATTCCTCTATCATCCAGCAGAACCTGGAATTGTTCTCTGCGGCTACGAAAATGTTTGGATAACTCAAGACGATGGAAAAAGCTGGGAGAAAATATCCAATTTTGCTGATAGCATAACTCTCAATGCAATTGCAGCTTATTATTACGACAGGAATGTTATTGCTGCGGCAAATTCCAAAAATGTCTATCTAACAAAAGATTTCGGCAAAAGCTGGGAAAAAGTTTTCTCATCTAACATACCAATTACATCTATCAAGTTTGATGTAAGCCGTAATTTATGGGTAACTGTCGGCGGTTTCCAAGCTGAAAGTAAGGTTTTCGTGATAAAAGACAACCTTATAGAAAATCAAACTTTCAACCTACCGAATGTCCCAATTAGTTGCATCGAAATCGATACCACAACTGGAATAGTTTACATCGGCACAGACATTGGAGTCTTTCACAAAGCTCCAATGATTACTTTGTGGGAAATAACAGGCGAGCAACTCCCTGCAGTCATAATAAGCGAGCTTGAGATGCATTACGGCACTGGCACGCTCTTTGCCGCAACGTTTGGACGTGGCATATGGGCACTCAAACTTTGGGATTGCCCAGTGGAAAAGCCAGTGGTTGCTGTTCCCGAGCGAGTGGTGTTTTGCCCGGACGAAAATATATTGCTCGAAGTGCTAAATCCGCAGCCCAGTTACGAATATGTTTGGAATAATGGAACAAAAGGCAAAGAAATTTTGATAACCGAAAAAGGTAATTACTACGTCAGTGCAATTAACCTAAATGGTTGCGTTGCCTCAAGCGACACTGTTTATATTTGGAAACCAGACATCCCAAAAATAAACTTATTTTTGCTATCAGCAAACCCTATTTGCGAAGGCGACACAGCCCGCCTGCTCGCTAATTACAAAAGTTTGCAGAAAATTGTGCAATCTGGTTGGTCTGATGGCAGAATTGGGAACTTAGGTCAATTTACGAAGGCTGGAAGATATTACTTCTGGCTGCTCGATGAATTTTCTTGCAAATATTTGAGCGACACGGTTGAAATATTTGTAAATCCTCGCCCACCGAAACCAAACATTACAAAAGCAGGGAACTGGCTTGTAACTGATGCTAACGGCAATTATCAATGGTATCGAAATGATACATTGATTAAAGATTTTTTTGGTAATAGATGTTTTATCTTGCAAGCTGGTAAATATTTTTTGATTGTTCGTGATACAAATTTGTGTTTTAATGTATCCGATACAGTCGAAATAACCTTCCAAGAGAAGCCCCAAGCCAATATGCAAATAAAACTTAATCCTAATATTATTCGGAATTATCTAAATCTTGAGCTAAATTTAATCGAGGAAAGTCCTTTCACAATATCGATTTACAATTCAATAGGACAAATAATTTACAAGCAAGATTATCTATCGACTAAAGGCTATATTTACGAGCAAATTGATATTTCGTCCTTCGGACAATCATTATACTATATAAACATAACAAATAATTTTGGTTCTATAAACCGTGCGTTTGCAATTCTGCGCTAAAATTATATATTTTATTAGATTTAAACAAAATTGATTATTTTTGTTTTTTGTAATTGTCCAAATTATTGAAAATAAAGTATATGGCAAACTATCCTTTTAAAGAGATTGAACAGAAATGGCAAAAATTCTGGCAAGAAAACAAAATTTATAAAGTTGTCGAAGAGCCTAACAAACCAAAATATTACGTGCTTGATATGTTCCCATATCCAAGCGGAGCAGGCTTGCACATTGGGCATCCGGAAGGCTATACTGCAACTGATATAATTGCCCGCTACAAAAAAATGCAAGGATATTGCGTTTTGCATCCAATGGGATTTGATGCTTTTGGACTTCCAACTGAACGTTATTCTATGACAACTGGTATTCATCCGGCAGTTGCTACTGAACGCAACATAGAGAACTTCAAGCGTCAGCTGAATATGATCGGATTAGGATACGATTGGGATAGGTGCATAAACACAACATCGCCCGATTATTACAAATGGACACAATGGATGTTCTTGCTTATTTACAATTCTTATTATGATAAAAAGCTTAATAAAGCACGCCCAATAAGCGAACTACCAATTCCAACTGAGCTTACCGATCCGAGAGAAATTGAAGAATACAAAGATAAGCATCGCCTTGCTTATATTGCAATGATACCTGTCAATTGGTGTGCAGAGCTTGGAACTGTGCTGGCAAATGAAGAAGTGGATGAGTGGAAAGAAAAAGGCTACACAGTGGAACGCCGCCCTATGCGTCAGTGGATGATACGTATTACTGAGTATGCAGAACGTCTCCTGCAAGATCTGGAGCTTGTCGATTGGCCTCATTCCACTAAGGAAATGCAAAAAAATTGGATCGGCAAAAGCGAAGGTGCATTGATAAACTTTAGGCTCGATGGAATGGGTAAAAGCATTACTGTTTTCACAACTCGCCCCGATACTATATTTGGTGCAACTTATTTAGTGCTTGCACCAGAGCATCCGCTTGTTCCAGAAATTACAACAGATGAGAATCGCTTGCAAGTGGAATCTTATATCAAACAAGCAGCCGAAAAAAGCGACCTCGAACGCACCGAGCTTGCAAAAGAAAAGACCGGCGTTCCAACCGGCGGATATGCTATAAATCCAGCAAACAACCAACGCATACCTTTTTGGATTGCTGATTATGTGGTGGCACACTACGGGACGGGCGCAATAATGGCTGTTCCTGGGCACGACACTCGCGATAATGAATTTGCTCGTCAATTTGGATTGCCAATTGTCCAAGTGATTGAGCCGGCTGATGGTGAGCAAATTGATGTAACAAAGGAAGCCTTTACTTCATACGATGGGCGTGGTATAAATTCTGCAAACGACGAAGTTTCACTAAATGGTGTCCCTACGAAAGAAGCAATCGAAAAAATAATAAATTGGATTGAAACAAAAGGTATTGGTGAGCGCAAAGTTCAATATAAATTACGTGATTGGCTGTTTTCACGTCAACGTTACTGGGGCGAACCAATTCCGGTGATGTTCTTCGAGGATGGCACAAAGCGCGCACTTGATGAGGACGAGCTTCCGCTTCTTCTGCCTGATGTTAAGGATTTCAAGCCTGCTGGTACTGGGGAGTCGCCACTTGCAAATGTCCCCGAATGGGTAAATTTCATCGATAAAAAAACTGGCAAACGTGCCCGCTTCGAGACAAACACTATGCCACAATGGGCTGGCTCCTGCTGGTATTATTTACGATATATAGATCCACACAACAATGAATTTTTTGTATCGAAAGAAAAAGAGCATTATTGGATGATGCCTGATGGTGTCGATTTATACGTCGGTGGCGCTGAACACGCTGTTTTGCACTTGCTTTATGCACGTTTTTGGCACAAAGTGCTTTATGATTACGGCTACGTATCTACACCGGAGCCATTCAAAAAGCTATTCCACCAAGGTTTGATACTTGGCGAAGATGGTAGAAAAATGTCAAAATCGCTTGGCAATGTCATCAATCCCGATGAAGTCATAAACGAATTCGGTGCAGACTCGCTCCGTTTGTTCGAGATGTTCTTAGGTCCGTTGGAGGCATCAAAACCATGGTCATCGAAAGGCATAGAAGGCGTAAATCGTTTTCTAAACCGAGCTTGGCGAATGATGGTCGAGGAAGACGGAAGCCTTTCGCCGAATGTCCAGAATGTGCCACTTAATGACGAACAAGATTATGTTTTAAATTACACAATTAAGAAAGTACAAGAAGACATCGAAAATTTAAGTTTCAATACAGCAATTGCCCAGATGATGATTTTTGTAAATGAATTTTATAAATACGATATAAAACCGCTCGAAGCAATGAAAAAATTTGTGCTTTGCCTTGCACCATTTGCCCCACACATTGCCGAAGAACTATGGCAAAAGCTCGGTGAGCACCAAAGCATTGTTTTTGCTGAATGGCCTAAGTATGATCCCGATAAAACAATTAAGCAAACGGTTGAGTTTGTTGTCCAAGTTTGTAGCAAAATCCGTGCTCGCTTGCAAATACAACTTGATGCCACCGAGAATGAAGTTCGAGAAATTGCATTGCAAAACGATCAAGTTCAAAAATTCATCGATGGCAAGCAAATAAAGAAAGTAATTTTTGTCCCAAATAAGTTGATTAATTTTATTGTGTAATATTGAGGGGCACTTTAAAAGTGCCCCGTTCTTTATTTCAAACCCAAAATCTCTCTGAAAAATTTGCATTATTATCAAAAATCATTCAATCAGATAATTTTCTAATTCAGGATAAATTTCATCTATTTGCTTTTGAATTTCAATGGTTTTACTTATAGCGGTAATAACTCTACAGAAATGGCGTGGATCATCTATTTCCATGTTTTTTTTCTATCTTTTAAATATTTTAGCAAAACTTGATAACCACCAATGAAGTAGTTCCAAGTTTCTGATGATACATTTTCGAAATGCTTGTCTTTATTGATATATATTCGCTCTTCTTTTTCATTATAAGTAACTTTTTTAATTCGGTCGTTGTTGCCTTTGCCCTGATATTTTGCAATAGGTGTATCGAGAAGTTTACTTTCGAGCAGGTGTAATTCTGCTAAAATACGACCAAACTCACACATTTTTCTGAACAAATGAGGATTTGAAGTAAAAGGAATACGTGGAAAATCAGTTTTTAAGTGTGCAGCATAAG
>DAIPLL010000116.1:0-4436 GCA_036769265.1 Kapaibacterium sp. (SeqCode) | reverse complement strand
CATAATCAAAAAGCTCAGAGATTGCTCGAAATGAAGTCAAATTTTGAAATCATACAAGATATTTTAAACCAAGATGATACAGCTTTCAACAAAAGAGAGCAATTAGTTTCCACAATAAAAGGTTTTGGCTACAAAGAAAGTTCACATTTTTTAAGAAACATCGGATATAAAAATTTAGCAATAATCGATAGGCATCTTCTGAAAAATTTGTTAAAATGCAAAGTGATTTCAGAAATACCAAAAAACATTAATAAGAAAATGTATCTTGAAATTGAAGATAAATTTTTAAAATTTGCAGAACAAATCGGAATTCCCCTTGATGAATTAGATTTACTTTTTTGGAGTTACGAAACTGGTATTATCTTAAAATAATGGGTGCCTCAAAAGGCACCCACTTGATTATTCTTTATTTTCCTTTGGAAGTTCGAAAGTAAGCTTGCCTTCAAAAATTTCCTTCATTGCAATAAATGTTGGTTTGGGGAGTTTATCGAAATCACGGCTAATAGAAATTTGATCTAAATTAGCACCTTCGGATTCGTCGGTATTTGGAATGATGTCTGCCATTTTGTTGTTAAGCTCGTTTTTTATATCATCGTTAATTTGGCGAGCACGCATACCCATTGCAACAATAGATTGATAAATTGAACCTTTTTGTGATTCTTTCATCCTAACAACGACTGGATTAACAATATACTTTTCCAAATTTAGCCTCCATATAATTATGGATTAAAAGATTACAAATATAATATAATTTTTTTGAATAAAAAATTTTTTTTTGTTATTATGAATAGATAATTTAATTTAAATTTACTTATTTAAACATTTACACTGATGAAAAAATTATATTATTCTATAAGTGAAGTTGCAGAATTAATAAATGAAGAACAGCATATTTTAAGATATTGGGAAAAAGAATTTGATTTTCTAAAACCGCGAAAAAATCGTGCGGGGAATCGTGTTTATTCTGAAAAAGATTTGTTTGTTTTAAAATTGATAAAACAATATCTACGTGAAGAAAAACTTACAGCAAAAGAAGCAAGTAAAATTATTAAAAACATATTAAAAAAGAATGATTTTGAAAGCAATGAAAGTGATAATAAAATCAATATAAACTTCAATAATAATGAAAGTGAAAAAATTTACATTGATAAAAGCACTAAAGTTGAACTTTTAAGTTTACTTAGAGATTTGCTTAATTATTTGAAATCGAATTAAGTTTTTGGTATTGCAACAGAATTCATCCTTCCCTGGATCCAAGCAACACGTCTATTTATATATGGTGTTGGTTTAACAGGCGACCAACGATGAGGATTTGGCAAAACGGCAGCAAGCAAAGCAGCTTCACGACGCGACAGATTGCTTGCATTTTTGCCGAAAAATCTTTGCGATGCTTCTTCGACGCCATATATACCTTCACCAAACTCAATTACATTTGCATAAACCTCGATAATTCTCTTTTTACCCCAAATATTTTCAATTAAAACTGTGAAATATGCTTCAAGACCTTTACGCAAATAATTTCGCCAGTGGCAGAGGAATGTATTCTTAGCGGTTTGCATTGATATCGTGCTTGCACCACGTTTCTTCCGTCCTTTATAAATTTCATTATATCGCATTGCAGCTTTAATGGCTTGGCGATCGAAACCATCGTGTCTCATAAATTTCGCATCTTCAGCGGCAACTACTGCACGGAAAAAATTTGGTGAAATTTCTTCAAATGAAACCCAATCTTGGTGTATGCCAACAAGCTTACCTTCGAAAAGCCCTTCAATCGAACGAATTATCATTGGAGGTGTAATGCAAGGATTAATAAATTTAGTCAAAACAACAGCAAGTATTGAGGAACCAAAAAAAGTAATTATAAAATAAAATAGGTATTTTAATATTCTTTTAAATAACATCATTTTCAAAATTATGTTCTTAATAATTTTGCAAACTTAATGAAAATGATGTGAATAAGCTTATGTTTTTTGTTCTTTCTTACGGGCAGCAGGAAATAAAATATTGTTAAGTATTAGCCTATAACCGGGTGAATTCCTATGCAAATCAAGGTTTGTAGGAGGATCTCCAACCGCGTGCTGATAATCCTCGGGATCGTGCCCACCATACCAAGTAAAGAAGCCTTTACCGATGTTGCCATAAATGTATTTAACTTCGTCTGTACCTTCTCTTTTAGCTAAAATGATCACTTTATCTTTAATTAAACTTTCCCGAAAAGCAGTTGTTTGCCCAAGAAAACCTTTAATAACATTTACATGGTTTTGAGTGAGCATTGTCGGAACTGGATCGTATTTAGCAGAGAATTCGAATAAAGTAAAGTAATCAGCTTCTGGGTTGTGTATCATAGTTGGACCGGTATCAATATCAGAAAACTCATAAATGTAAGGATCCAAAATAAGTTTGAAGTTTTCAAATGCAAAGGTTTTTGTGTAGTCTAATTTTTCATTAGCGTGATGATCGCAGGGGTCGCCATCGAACATAATTTCGCAGATATCAACATTAAGAGCAGAGAGAGCTATATCGTATGTATCTGTTGCTGAACACATAGCAAATAGGAAACCACCATTTGAAACATATTCCCTAATAGCAAGTGCAACTTCCTTTTTCATTTCAGAGACTTTACGATAGCCAAGTTTTTTTGCCATACTTTCGTTAAGAGAAACTTGTTGAATATACCAAGGTGCTGTTGCAAAAGCAGCATAAAATTTTCCATACTGTCCAGTGAAATCTTCGTGATGGAGGTGCAACCAATCGTATTCTTTAAGTTTCCCAGAGAGAACTTCTTCGTCCCAAACAACATCATAAGGCACTTCTGCATATTCCAAAGCAAGACGAACCGCATCATCCCAAGGAGCATTACCCGGCTGCACGTAAACAGCAATTTTAGGTGCTTTTTCCAAGCGTACAGCATCCATATTGACACCTTCGGAACGAACGTAATTGAGAATTTCCTCGCTTTTTGAAATACTTATCGCTTCGAAAGAAATTCCACGAATGCGACATTCTGTAGCGACTCTATCGTGATAATCCATCATAAACGAACCACCACGGTAATTTAGTAGCCACTCGGCTTGTATGCCTTGATTTAAAGCCCAATAGACAAGCCCATAAGCTTTCAAATGATTGGTTTGTGCCAAATCCATTGGTATAAGCATTACCTGACTATATGCAGGTAAGCTAATTAGCAACATCAATATATGCATAATTAATTTTTTCATAGGTAACAATTTATTAGTTAAACATTTTTCGCATTTTTCTTAATTTATTATTTTATGTTTTTGTAAATTATAATTTAAATATGATAAAAATATCAAAATTATTAAATATCAATCAAAAAATAATTCTTGCTTCGAAATCACCAAGACGAATTAAGCTTTTAAAAGAACTTGGTTTCGATTTCGATATAAAACCTGCAAATATAAACGAAAATATTTCAGAAAAATTACATCCCGATGAGTATGTTAAGCATTTATCATATTTAAAAGCAAAAAGTGTTGCTTCAACAGCAGAAAAAAATTCCATTATTATTGCAGCAGATACAACTGTATATTTAAATGGAGAATACCTTAACAAACCAAAGGATAAAACTGAAGCTTTCGTAATTTTAAAGAAGCTAAGTGGGAATACGCACCAAGTTTATACAGGAATATCAATTATAGATAATGCTAATAATAAAGTGATTGTTGATTATCAAAAAACTGATGTAACTTTCAGAGAACTTGAAGATTACGAAATAACAGCATACATAGAAAGTGGTTCGCCTATGGATAAAGCTGGAGCTTATGGAATACAAGACGACTTTGGTGCAGTATTTGTAAGCCATATCAATGGTTGTTATTATAATATAGTTGGTTTACCAATTGAATTGTTATATAGAAAGTTAAAAGAACTACTTAAATGAAAAAATCACTAACAAACATACACTATTTGACTTTCGTCAGTCCGTGGATAATTACTCTTTTTACCTTTTGGTTATATCCATTTATTTGGTCAATAATTTTAAGTTTTGGCGATTATAATTCATTAACAAATACATTCAAACTCAATGGTTTAGAAAACTATAAGCAAATTGCAAATGATAAATTGTTTTGGAAAGCTCTGAAAAATACATTTATTTTTACATTTGGGACAGTTCCAATAACCACCTCACTTGCAATTTTTTTAGCTAATTTATTAAACTCAAAATTTATAAAATTTAAGAATTTTTTTAAAACTTCGATTTTTATTCCTTCTGTCACATCGCTTGTTGTTATATCATTAATTTTTATGAATTTGTATTCCAAAGATGGTTATATTAACTTCATATTAAAAACATTAGGTATCTTTTATCCAACGAATGGATGGTTACAAGATACATTGTTTGCTTTACCTGCGATTATGCTTATGGATATATGGATGTCCACAGGATATTATACGGTGTTATTTTACGCAGCATT
>DAIPLL010000115.1:0-4477 GCA_036769265.1 Kapaibacterium sp. (SeqCode) | reverse complement strand
CACCAAAGGTGGTTCGATGATTACTGCACGCTTTACCGCCGATCAAAATCGTGAAATTTTTGCTCTGCCCGGGCAAATCTCATCCAGCAAAAGCGCTGGCTGCAACAGGCTAATCCACGATAATATTGCTACTGCGATCTTATCGCCTGAAAGCCCACTTGTCGATCTTGGTATTGTTGATAAAATTGATTTCTCACAAAAAAATCAAGAAATTAAATTTGATGATGATTTGCAAAAAATGATTTTCGAAGAAATTTCGTCTGAACCTCTACATATTGACGTTTTAGCTGATAAACTAAACATAGATGTTGCAACTTTGCTTGTAAAGCTGCTCGAGCTCGAATTTAAGGGTCTTGCTCGTCAACTTCCAGGCAAATATTTTATTAAAAAATAAGGGGTGAATATGAATTTTGAAACAACTTTTAATGAATTACGCAACAAAATAGAAAATCGTATCAAAGAAGTTACTCAAATTTTTGAACCACGTGATCTTTATGAACCATACAATTACTTTATGGCTGAAGGCGGTAAGCGCATCCGCCCTGCTCTTACTATGATCGCCTGCGGTGCTTCCGGCGGCAATCCAGATGATGCACTCGACTGCGGAGTGGCAATCGAGATAATGCATAACTTCACTTTGGTGCACGACGATATTATGGACGGCTCCGATTTCCGTCGCAATCGCCCAACCGTTCACAAAAAATGGAACGAAGCTATTGCAATTCTCACCGGCGATGCTATGATCGGTTTTGCTCTGAAATTAATACCTGATTGTAACAGATATTACGACATTATTCAGACTTTTACCCAAGGGCTCATCGAAGTCTGCGAAGGGCAAGTTTTAGATATGCAATTCAATACTTCACAGAATGTTAAAATTGATGATTATCTGCGTATGATTTCTAAAAAAACTTCTGCTCTGCTCGAAACTTGCTCTAAAATCGGTGCCCTGAAAGCTAATGCAAGCGATGAAATCGTTAGCTCATTGGTTAATTATTCAAAAAATTTAGGACTTGCTTTCCAAATACAAGATGATTTGCTCGATATGATCGCCGATGAAAAAGTTTTCGGCAAAAAAGTCGGGCTCGACATCCAAGAAGGTAAAAAGACTTTCCTTGTTATTCTTGCTAACGAACGTGCCGAAAAACCAGAACATAAAGAGTTACTTAAAAAATATTACCAATCCAATGGATTGCCCTCTGATTACGTTGCTAAATTCAACGAAATGTTCCACGAATTAGGTGTTTTCGATTTTGCTAAGCAAGAAATTCAAGTTTATTTCGAAAAAGCTAAAAATTCTCTCCAATATGTGCCTGATAGTGAATATAAAGATATGCTTGTCTGGCTATTAGATAAATTAAACAATCGCAATTATTAATTTCAATACATTGCAAATTCATTCGTTAATTTAATTTTAAATATTAGTCAGAACTTACGAGAAAATTATGAGCAACGATTATCCAAAGCTTCTACTACCGGATATAGCGGATTATCATAAACTTGAAGTGTATCAAAAACACGGCGGATATGAGCAATTTCGCAATGTATTGAAACTTTCACCTGACGAAGTAATTGATGTCGTGAAAAAATCTGGTCTTCGCGGACGCGGTGGGGCGTGTTTCCCTACTGGTTTGAAGTGGTCCTTTATGCCTAAGGGGAATGATAAGCCCAAATACCTTTGTGTAAATGGTGATGAATCCGAGCCCGGATCCTTCAAGGACAGGCAAATATTTGAGTATAATCCGCATCAATTGATAGAAGGAATTCTCATTGCTGCTTATGCTATGGGTATTACTGCTACTTACGTCTATATCCGTGGCGAATATCACAAATGGATTAACCTTTTCCAAAAAGCTTTGGACGACGCTTATGAGGCTGGTCTTGTTGGCGAACGTATGAAACAAACTTTTGCAACCACATTCTCAACTGAAATCTACGTCCACAAAGGTGCTGGCGCTTATATCTGCGGCGAGGAAACAGCCCTTATGAACTCCATTGAAGGGCAACGTGGCTACCCGCGTGTAAAGCCACCTTTCCCTGCTCAGTATGGTTTGTGGGGAATGCCTACCACAGTCAATAATGTCGAAACTATAGCAACAGTGCCCGCAATTTTCAAAATTGGTGCCGAAGCTTATTCTAAGATTGGTGCCCAGGGGCATCCCGGAACTTTGCTATTCGGTGTTAGCGGGCATGTGAACAAACCTGGAGTTTATGAATTGCCAACTGGTATTTTGCTTACTGAACTGATTTACGATATTTGCGGTGGTATCCCCGGTGGTAAGAAAATAAAAGCTGTAATCCCTGGTGGCTCTTCGATGCCACCATTACGTGGTGATGAGCTCGAAGGTGTTCATATGGACGAAGAATCGCTCAAAAAATATGGCACACACATCGGTACCGCTGGCGTTATGGTGATGGATGAGGATACCGATATAGTTGCTGTTACTCTGCGTATCGCTCATTTCTATCATCACGAATCATGTGGGCAATGCACACCCTGCCGTGAGGGCTGCGGCTGGATGGAGAAAATTCTCAAACGTATTGCTCATGGCGACGCCGCTTTAAGCGACCTTGATCTGCTTGTTGATATTGCGAATAATATCGAGGGCAACACTATCTGCGCTCTCGGCGATGCTGCTGCTTGGCCTGTTCGTGGTTTCGTTACAAAATTCCGTGATGAATTCGAGCGTGCAGTCAAAGAAAAACGTATTTTCGTTGCTCCAAATGTTGTTCACGGTAAGCGTGCTACTGCGCAAAACCTTGTTTTCGATGAAAAATTGGAATACAAGCCAGCTATATAAATGACCAAAAAATATATTACATTAATTCTTCTTTCTTTTCTGCCGACTGCTCTACTGCTTTCGGCAGAAAATTTTTTTAATTCTAATTCCCATTATGCAAGCTTTCAAAACCGTTCGAATTTTAATTTAGATCAATATGCAAATAAAGTTCTTTTCTCAAATCTTTTCATCAAGGCAATAACAGATAAAAATGAATATTTTCTGGGCGAACCTATTGTTGTTGATTATCTTCTCTACGTAAACGATAAAATTATCTTAACTGAAATTATCGAACAAAAAACACCTGTTTTCGAAAATGCACTAAGCGAAGAAGTCGATATTGGCAAGCTAAAATATGAATACGAAACAATTGGTCAGGATCTTTTTCGCAAGGCGCTACTGCGAAAGTTCGTAATTTCCCCAACAGAAGCAGGAACCTACACAATCCCAGTTTTTTCGCTCAAAATCAATGCCTTGCTCGAATTCAGTCCCGATTATCCAACAGACGAAAAATACTTCACAAAAACCAATACTTATAGTTCGCAGCCGCTTTCCATTAATATTGTTGAAATCCAACCTATACAAAATTTTTCTGGTGCAGTCGGTAATTTTTCATTGAAAAATATCATAAATGTCGATTCTCTGCAGCTCGGTGAAAGCTTCGAATATACTTTGGAGCTTAGCGGCACTGGTAACTTCTACTTGATAAAAGCTCCAAAACTCGCTTTGCCAGCAGGATTAATTCAAACTAATGAACCCCAAATTATCGATAGCTTGAAAATCGATAGCTCGATTTCTGGCAAAAGAATTTTTATCTACAACATTAAGTCACTCAAATCTGGTTTGCTGCAAATTCCTGAACAAGTCTTTACATTCTTCGAACCAACAACTCGTCAGTTCTTTACGCTTAAAACGCAAGCTCACAATCTGTTTGTTCTTGGTAGTGCCTCTGTTGAAATTGAGCAAAAATCATTTGATACAAATATAGTATTCCAATATTTCTCCTATGCAGCAATTGCAGTAATTCTTATATTTTTAATAATTTACATTGCAAAAAGAATCACCTCTGGCGACTTTAGCAAACATCAAGTTCCAAGAGAAGATGCTTCCCAGAGCAAAGCCGACTTTGATTTCCAGGAATTCCAATTCCAAGATAAAAATGAATTGCTTGATTATATCTATAAATCGATAGTTGAATTATTGGTTAGAAAAATTAATTTGCCTAAAAATCAAATCTCAACCGAAAAGATTGTCTCACAAATGAAACTTTTCAATTATTCGCAATATGAGATTGATAAAGTTGTTGAATTCCTGAACTTGCTGAAAGAACTAAGATTTTTTAAAAAAGAAGAAAATATTGATGTTAATTTTCTAAAAAATAAAACTTTTGAATTTATCAGTATAATTGATAAAAAGTCTAATTTTTGACGTAAATATAAGATTAATAAAAAATCATCATTAAAATTAAAACTAATTCAAAAAGTTTTTCGTTGATACACAAGTTATAAATGAAAACTAATCAGGTAACTATATGTTCGAGTTAATACAGTATGTTGTGTTATTCCCTTTACTTGGGTTTTTAATCATTGGGCTATTCGGCAAATACTTAAAAAGTGAAAAAATAATTGGGACACTCGGTTCAGCAACAGTCGGAATATCATTCCTTATTTCAACAATTTTATTTTTCAATATTATTT
>DAIPLL010000114.1:0-4509 GCA_036769265.1 Kapaibacterium sp. (SeqCode) | reverse complement strand
TTATGGATATATGGATGTCCACAGGATATTATACGGTGTTATTTTACGCAGCATTGCAAGCAATACCTGAGGAATACTACGATGCCGCAAAAATTATGGGATCAAATACATGGAAAACCTTTTGGAAAATCACTCTTCCTTCAATACGCTCGATGTTGTTGTTTGTAGTTGTAATTAATACAATAAAATCTTTTCAAATTTTTGTCGAAATTTATGTAATGACAAAAGGCGGACCTTTGCACTCAACAACTACACTTGTTTATTTAATCTATACTTACGCATTTGAAAAAACAAATTTAATGGGATATGCATCAGCAATTGCACTAATTTTATTTTTGATTCTTTTAGTATTATCAATTGTACAATTCAAATTAATGAAAGAAAAATAAATAAGGCTGCCAAATCTATTTAGCAGCCTATAAATTAAGATTTTATCTGTATATTTAATTTTTGCCTATCATACGTTTAATTGATTGCATAAATTCCTCTTTGGAACGACCACCAATTATACGCTCAACAATATTTCCATTTTTATCGATAAGCAATGTAGTTGGAACTGCCTGAATTCCACCATAAGCTTCTGCAATTTTCATTCTCGAAGGACTTGCCGAAGGAACAACAACGTTAAGATAATTTATACCATTGGCTTCTGCGAAATCTGCAACAGCTTTGCCTGCAGCTTCAAAATCTGGTTGCCTTTCCAGTGCAATGCCGATTACAACTAATTCATCTTTTAATTCTTTTTGTATTTCAATTATATCAGGAATTTCTCTGCGGCAAGGTGGACACCAGGTTCCCCAAAAGTTCAAAAATATATATTTCCCTTTTGCGTATTCTTTTATAGATAAATTTTTATTATTGTTTTTGTATGTAAAATCAACCAATTTATTAGCAACTGGTTCACCAACAGTTGCTATTTCAAAAATACCAGGATTATTTGAGGGTTTTACCGTTTTTGCCTCTTGCGTTTTTTGGATATTTTCAGTATTTTTAGGTTGATTATCTTTTTTTTGCTGAGTGCAAGCTGTTTGAGAAAAAGTTAAGGTTAAAATAAATACTAAGATAAAGAATAATTTGATGTTTTGGTTCATTAGTGTTCCCTTTAAAAGTTGTTAAATAATGTATTTTAAACGTTTGTGTATAATTAATATTTTACTATATTACTATTTGGTTATATTTTTTTTATAAACTAAATGGCATAATAATTGATAAGTATAATTAATCGAATAGGGTTAATAATGAGTAAAGATATAAATATATATGTAATCGATGACGAAAAGCAAATTGCATTTTCACTGCAAAAAATTGTGAATAAACTTTTCCCAAATAACGAAGCAAAAGTTTTTTTTGATGCAATTAGTGCTTGGCAGTCTTTAATTGAAGAAGAAAATTTGTGTATAATTATTTCAGACTTGATGATGCCTGGAATGAATGGTTTGCAGCTTTTACGGAAAATTAGGACAACCGAGAAAACGCAAAACTTCTATTTTTTGGCAGTTTCATCGAGCATAGAACCTGAGATCAATATAAAGACAATACAACAAGGCGCAGATGATTTCCTAATAAAACCATTTTCAGTGGATGCTTTTCTTACTAAATTGCGTTCAGCTATGCGAGTTGTAAAACTTATGAATAGCGAACAAGAATTTAAAGAAAAGATAGAAAATTACGAACAAGAATTAGATAAAGCCGCCGAAACAATGTTAGAGCAGTTAAAGCAATTTCAAGCTATTCGAATGCCAGAGCTAACAAAAAGACTGCCACGAATAATTGAGTCTGCCGAGTTTATTGCCAAGAATTTAGCTGAAACGATGGAAGAAGTTGAAAATATAAAGAAAGCTGCTGAATTGTGCTTTTGTGGTAGGATTAATTTAAATGAAAAGTTAGTTGAATCTCCTGTTATGATTAAAGGGATGGTTTCGAAGCCTGAAATGCTTGAAATACCAAAAACATCACGTGAAATTCTAACAAAAATAAGAGGTACCGAAGCATATGAACCAATAATTTATCATATCTACGAAAATTTTGATGGTACAGGCATACCCGAAGGCAAAAAATCTTGGGAAATACCACTCGGTAGCAGAATACTACGAGTTTGTTTGGATTTTGAAGAGCTTTTGAAAAAGAATTCCGACAATCCAACAAAAACAATTGAAGTAATGTTCATTGAAGCCAAAAGGTTATACGACCATCGAGTTATCACATTTTACGATCAATATCTTGCATCGAAAGAAGTATCTCGCGTGCTTGGCGTTCGTGGCCGTGAGTACACGGTTGGCATTCACGAACTTGATGAAACTATGGTAACAGCAAGGCATATTGTAACAGAGTCAGGACTTATTCTTGTTGCACCTAATGTAAATTTAAATGAAGAACGTATTGAAAGAATTCGCACAATAAATAGAAGCGACCCGATTTTAGGTAAAATATATATCAAGAATAAATAATTATTCCCAAACATATATAATTTGAGCATATACACCGCGTTTAGTATGCAACCCCAAACCTATTCCTAAATTGTCTGTCAGATAATAATTCGCACCACCACCAAAAGCTATTCCTTGGCTATTTTCAACTTTATATTGATAACGAGCAGGCGAACGACCATCTGTTCGAACTTCTTTGGCAAGCACAGAGTCTTGCTGTGTAAAGTAGCCGACATTTGCAAAGAAGTTCCAAGGGAAATATTCATAATGCAAGCCGGCATCAAAAGTAACTATTGTTCCGGTGTATCTATCTTCAACATACCCATTTGGAAGAGGTTGATTTGGATTAAAATAAATACCTGTTGGTGGTATTAGTGAATATTTGGGCAATTTATTAGCAAAAC
The DNA here is from genome assembly GCA_036769265.1 of Kapaibacterium sp. (SeqCode). Taxonomy (GTDB): domain Bacteria; phylum Bacteroidota; class Ignavibacteria; order Kapaibacteriales; family UBA2268; genus JAKIZO01. The sequence goes on along the minus strand of DAIPLL010000114.1, from coordinate 1,679 downwards.
CAGTTACACCAATTGACAGGCTGGCAAACCAATAGCGGAAACCAAATGCAAGCCCAAGTCCATCTTTACTTGCTCCAATATCTAATAGCAAACCTTTCAAAATTACGTTATCATCTTTTTGGAGACTTTGAGCAGTTGCAATAAAATTTTGAGAAAAGAAAATAGCAATCAAAATAGTTATCAGAAGTTTTTTCATATTTTTTCCTTTAAGTTTTTGAACAATGTAAAATATAAGATTAAATTTTCTATTTTTCAAAGCAAATTAATTTCAGCAAAAATGGTTTAAAATAAGAATTTTTTTCATATATTATAATCGGTGAGTAATAATTTAATTGAAAAATATGCGGAAAATATTTTTAATATTGATATTGGTTTTATTTGTAAATAACATTTCTTGTACAAAATCGAGTTTTTCAAATCAAAATAATGCAGCAATAGAAAATCAAAAGATTTTCAAAAATGTCATTAATAGGCTTTTAAATGAAGGAATTGATACTAATTTTATTTTTAAACTAATTTCAAATAGTAAAACTCAATTCGACGAGAAATATGTTAAAATTAATGTAACTGGTTATCTTACACCGACCGATTATTCTCATTTTTACAACCAAAATTCTATTTATAAAGCAAAAGAATTTTTACAAAATAATTACGAAACCTTAGATCAAGCCGAAAAAAAATTTAATGTACCAAAAGAAGTTATAACATCAATATTATGGATAGAAACACGATTTGGAAATTATTTAGGTACTCATCACCTCTTGAGTGTGTTCCTTTCAACTGCGATGTGCAACGAACCCGAATACATTGAATTAAATAAGAAAGAAATAGAATTAAAGTTTCCAGGGGATTCTCAAAAAGTTGATAGCTTAAAAAGAGTGTTAGATGTAAGAACTAGAAAAAAAGCTAATTGGGCAATAGAAGAACTATTAGCACTCGAAAAAATGCACTCAAAATATAGCATACAAGTTGGTGACTTATACGGATCATGGGCTGGTGCTTTTGGAATATGCCAGTTTTTACCATCATCATTTGTGAAATATGCTATTGACGGAAATAAAGATGGGATAATCGATCTTTTTAATACAACGGATGCTATCTTTTCAGTTGCAAATTACTTAAATAAAAACGGTTGGGGCAAAACACAAGATGAACAAAGAAAAGCAGTTTTTGCATATAACAACAGTGGAGCTTATGTTAATGCAGTTTTGCAACTATCATCCTTGATAAAATAAAATACCCCCGAGAATCGGGGGCTTACGGCGTTTCCACCAATCCGAAAGCACAACTCTGGGGGGAAATTAGGACCTTCGGATTAAACAGTTTTTATTACAGAACGAACAACACCCCATATTTTAAATACATCTTTACGACTTACAATTATAGGTAAAAAATTTGGATTTTCAGAGTGCAATGTTATGCAATTTTCTTCGAATTTAATTTTTTTTACTGTAAGCTTGGAATTAATTTCAGCAACCACAATGCTGCTGTCCTTTGGTAAAACAGAACGATCAACAAGCAAGATATCGCCATTGAAAATACCAGCTCCAATCATTGAGTCGCCTTTTACACGAATAAGAAAGCAACTTTCTGGATTCTCAACTAATAGAGAACTAATTTTAAAATTTTGATAAGAAAATGTGTATGTGTTGTTTATATTATCGTCTCGATATTGTTTT
>DAIPLL010000113.1:0-4526 GCA_036769265.1 Kapaibacterium sp. (SeqCode) | reverse complement strand
ATCACACAGAAGGATATAGAAAAATAGATGGGTATTCAAGAATGTTTTTGAGGATATTAAAGATAGGGAAAAAATAAAAAATAAATTCATATACAATGGATTTGAAATAAAAATTTCACTTATGCTTAATGTCTTGGATATTAATACAGTTCCATCAAACTATAAAAGGTATTGTTCAGACGCTAACATTCATAATCTATTTATAAATCTATAACTAAAATGCCCGTCATTTTTGAGATGACGGACATTTTTTCACGTTGTATTTTGTACTTTTACTAACTTTTCTTGAACAGGCGCCTTAAGCGTCCGAAAATGGCATTCCCGAAAGCATTGTTCAAATAATCGGCGCTTGGAATAACATATATCGTAAGCAGTGTGGAAACAAGCAACCCACCTATGGAAACAATACCAAGCGGCATACGCAATTCTTTGCCGAAATCACCAATCCCGAGTCCCATCGGAAGCATACCGAGAATAATTGCAAGCGAAGCCATTATCTGCGGTTTTAGTTTTGTTGGTGCGGCTTCAATCAACGCATCTCGGTGTGTCATTCCTTTCTGTCGAACAAGCTGATTTGAGTAGTCAAGTATGAGAATAGCGTTGTTTACCACAATCCCAACAAGCATAATCACAGCCATCATCGATATTGTGTTCATAGTAGCACCAGTGATGAACAATATGCCCAAAACACCAATAAACGAAAGTGGCAGTGTGCTCATTATTATCAATGGTTGCACTAAATCTTCGAGTAATGCCGCCAGTAACATATAGGTAAGCACAATAGCTATAATAAAAGCACGCAGCATTTCTGCAATTGTTTCTTTCATCATCTCAGAGCTACCGCCCCATTTATAGAAATATCCTGACGGCAATTCTATCTTCTCCAAACGACGCTCGATTTCGCCTGTAACATCACCCAACGGGACACCAGCAGCAGGCGAGCCGGTAAATTTTATTGCTTTAAGTTTATCTCGGTGAATTATCTTTGCAAAACCTGTTGTAAAACGTACTTCACCGAGCTGAGCAAGACGGTAAGGACCGCTCGGAGTATAAATTGGTATATTGCCAACCTTTTCTGGTGTGTTGTAAGAATCGTCATAAAGCTTAACTTTTATGTCGTATTCTTCCCCTTGTTCACGGTATGTTGTTGCAACAAGCCCCTCCATTGATGCACGCAAAGTCATTGCAACATCCATAACTGTTATGCCAGCTTCTTCGATCTTTTCACGATATGGGAAAATTGTAATTTCAGGTTTACCTGCATGCGATGAATTATCGAAGTTAATAAGTCCTGGCACAGTCGAAATTTCCTTTACAATTTTTGTTTTAATTCTTTCCAATTGTTCGGCATCGCGTCCGAGTATATAGAATTCAACAGGCGAGCCAGGTCCACCTATGTTATTTGCGTAATCAACCTTTATCTTAGCATTTGGAATATCAGCAAGCAAATTTGTAAATTCTGTGATATATTCTTGAAGCAATGTTGTTCTTTTATTTGCATCGAGAAGTTTCACGTCCATCATTGCAAGGTTTGTATTTTTATCGAGTTCGCCTTGGCTACCTAAGCTTGTTATAATTTTTTCAACATCTGGATATTGGCTAATACGACGCTCAATTTCAGCAAGCACAATAGCTGTTTCATCAATATTATAACCATCAGGAAGCTCAACGAATATTCTCACCTGTCCGTCGTCAATGCGTGGAAAGTTCTCGAAACCAATTTTCGGACCTATTACAATGAAACTTATGAGTAGCAAGCCAAATGAACCAAACGCAACAATTGACGCATATAACTTTCTGCTTAGAACCCAAGCAAGTGTTTTTTTATAATATTGTTCGATTTTAGACCATATCCTTTCAATAAATCCTCCAATAGGACCAACCTTTGGTTCCTTTGGTAAAATCAACGAAGCAAGCATCGGAGTTACCGTAAATGAAACAAGCAACGAGAAAAGCGTTGCATAAGTTACTGTTAGCGCAAATTCACGGAAAAATAAACCTACCATAGAAGTCATCTGAGCAAGAGGTAGGAATACCACAAGATTTGTCAATGTCGAAGCAAGCACAGCAACAACAACTTCGTCAGCTCCTTTTGCCGCTGATTCTTTATTATCTGATTTAAATTCTTGTTTATGACGGAAAATATTTTCAATTACAACAATTGAGTTAGCAACAAGAACTCCAACCGAGACGGATAGCCCCATCAAAGTCATATTGTTTAGAGAAAAGCCAGACACTTTCATCAAAAGAAATGTTGAAACTATAGAAATCGGCATCGAGAGGGCTACAATAAAAGTCGATCTAATATCATGTAAAAATAACAGAAGAATAAGAGCTGTGAGAATTACTCCCATATAAATATTCGAAAGAGCATCGCTTACAGAACTTTTAATAAACTCCGAGCGATCTTGAGCTATATCGAGCTTCATACCTTTTGGCAAAGTTTTTCCGATTTCTGGGAGTGCTTTTTTTACACCATCAGCAACATTTACAATATTACCATCTGGTGATTTTATTATACCTATTCTTATAACATTATCAAGACGCATCTTTTGCTCATTATCGAAAAACACTGCTCTCTGGCGAACATCCTTTCCTTCGTCGAAAACTTCTGCAATTTGACCAAGTTTTTTTAGCCCACCACTTGTAGGAATTTGAATATCTTTGATTTTTTCCGGAGCAGAGTATTGCCCTTGCATACGCACAGTGTATTCTTGCCCTTGCAACTTAAAGTATCCAGCAGGTATATCGATATTATGTGCTCTCAAAATTTGTATTAGCTGTGGTAGTGAAATATTATTTTCATAAACTGTACGATTATCCATCTTTACGTGTATTTCGCGCTCTTGTCCACCAGTTAAAGTAACATTTGCAACACCCTCAATTTGTGAAAAGCGATCGCGTAGCACTCTATCAGCATAGAAATATAAGTCTCGTGGATCTGAATTTTCACCTGATAAAATTACATCAAGCACCGGAAAAGCTTGCAAATCAACTTTCTGTATAATAGGCAATTCAGCATCTGATGGCAGTTGGCTTAAAATTGCATCAATTTTATCTTTAACTTCTTGATTCGCAATATCGATATCCTTGCTCAGTTCAAATTGTATTATAATTATTGAAACACCTTCGAGCGAGTAGGAATCAATGACTTTAATCTTCGATATTGTAGAAACTGCGTCTTCGAGTTTTTTTGTTATTTGCGTTTCAATTTCTTTTGGACCGGCACCAGGATAAACAGTTGAGATTGTAACGTAAGGAATTTCGACTTCTGGGGTTAAATTCAAATTAATTCCAAAGAATGCCAAAGCACCAAACAAAACGAATACGATTATAATCATACTCATCATAATAGGGCGATTGACAGATGTTTGTGCTATTTTCATAGTTTCACCTTTAATTTACAATTTTAACTTTACTACCATCACGCAGCAGAAATATACCATCTGTAATTAATCTATCCCCTGGTTCAAGTCCTTCCAAGATTTCTATATCTATTGAGCTTTCCACACCTGTTTTAATTTCACGTTTGAATGCCTTCCCATCCTTTTCGACATAAACAAATTTATCGTCCCCGTCGCGAACAATATATTTTCGTGAAATAACAATTGTCTGGTTTTTACGGTATGCATTAATGCGTATTTCAGCTGTTACACCGCTACGAATTTTACCTTGCGGATTATCGAAATGTATCTCTACACCGTAAGCATTATGTTTTGGATCAATTGATAAATCAACAATCGCAACTTTGCCAACAAATTCATCACCGTTCACACGCATTGTAGCTGACATACCAGGTTTTATGTACTGCACCTCAATAGGAGAAGCCCAAATTTTTGCCTTTACTTTCTGCAATTGGGCAACAGTAAACAGATTATCACCAGCTTTAACTTTATCGCCTTCTTTGACCAACATTTGAGTTATAGTTCCACTTATTGGGGACTCTATATAAATAAGCTTGTAAATCGATTCCCAATTGCGTTTAGCAACAAGATATTGAGTTTCTGCGTTATCAAAATTTTGTTGAGACGTTTCACCAGCGGCAAGTAGCTGCTTCATACGTTCATATAACTTTTTAGAATTTTCGTAAGCGAATTTAGCTTGTTCGTATTGAATTTTTGGATTATCTTTAGGGAACTCAACGATTATCTGTCCTTCACGGACACGAGAACCAACTTGAGCATTAATTTTAACTATTTTATCATCTAATGCTGCTTGCTGCATTGTTTCCTTTATACCAGTAACTTTTGCAAAAAAAACTTAGGTCTTTTTCAAAACCTCGCTCGCCAATTGTCATCACTCGGACTGGAACGCCCGACTCAGCTCGAATTTGCTCAATGCTTTTGCCTGGTTTTACTTTCTTCTGGCAAGCACTGATTGATAATGAAAAAATTAGCGCAAAAATCAATGATTTTCTAAGATTAAATTGTTTCATTTATAAGACTCCTAAATTGATTAATTTTCGTCTATATAATTTGAATAGATACTGAAATATTTGCTGTTAATGTTTCCAATCAATGCATCAA
>DAIPLL010000016.1:0-16793 GCA_036769265.1 Kapaibacterium sp. (SeqCode) | reverse complement strand
GATACTGAATTTGAAGGAGGACGCCATATGATTAGAATTGAGAAGATACATTCTATTACGGGGAACTAAATGGAAATAAAAGTTATTTACGAAACACCAGAAGTAGAAACTGTAGATTTACTTGTAATTGACGCTCATCCTGATGATGCAGAAATTTCAGCTGGTGGTGCAATTGCTAAGCTTACAGCTGCGGGCAAAAAAGTAGCAATAGTTGATTGCACGCGAGGCGAGATGGGAACTCGTGGAAATCCAGATTTGCGTTTGCAGGAATCTTACGAAGCAACAAAAATATTAAAAGTATCGCATAGATTAAATCTTGGAATGATGGATGGTTTCATAGATGAAAGTCCTGAGTCGCTTTATAGCGTTATTTCTATTATACGACGGTTTAAGCCAAAGATAATTCTAACTCATCCTCCTTTTGAGCGTCATCCAGATCACGAAGCAGTTCACCGCCTCGTTCGTAATGCTTTATTCAAAAGCGGGCTTACAAAAATTCACACTGAAATTAATGGAGAAGAGCAAGAAATATATCGAACACGAAAAATTTTTTGCTTTATGCAAAGTTATCAGTTTGAGCGAAAACCTGATTTTTATATTGATATTTCCGATTTTCAAGAAACAAAAATGCGTGCAATTGATGCTTTTTCATCACAAGTGTATGTAACTGGCAACGAAAATACAAACGAGCCACAAACAAAATTGAGTAGCCCTGAATTCAAAGAAGAATTAATTGCGCGTGCAAGGTATTTCGGAAGTTTAATAGGTGTTCGCTATGCTGAAGCATACTTGGCAATTGAACCTGTTGGGATCTCTTGTTTGAGTAATTTGATTTAAGAGACGGCAGATTCAAGAATCTCAAAAGACTTTTTATTTGTATCAATACGCGCTTTTATTCCAATAGGAAGCGTTACTTTCGATGATACATGCCCAAAAGGAAAATCATAAACAAGAGGAATACCAAGTGGTTTACAAAGCTCATTTATTACTTCGTGAATGGTTTTTCCACGGTTTGGGTAGAAAGATTTTCTGACATTTAAGTTTTTGAATTTTCCGAAAACGATACCACGAATGTTTTTCATTTTACCAGCTAATAATAATTGCATTATCATACGATCAATTTCATATGCATGTTCGGATACATCTTCCAAAAATAGAATTGCATCATTAGATTGTATTTCGTACGGTGTGCCGAGCGTGCTTGAAATCATCCGAAGATTTCCGCCTTGAATGAAACCTTCGCAAGTGCCTTCATTAATTACTTTCATTTCATCGAGCTTTGCAGAAAATAATGTTTCTTTTTTAGTTATAACGCTTTTCAAAGAATTGAGCGAGAAATCATCAATTGTGCTTACACCAACAGGACCGTGAAAGCAGACTATATTTGTCTTAGCATAAACAGCATTTAGCAAAGCAGTTAAATCGCTGAAACCTATAAGTATTTTAGGATTTCTCTTAATAATATCGTAATCAAGTTTATCTAAAATTCTCATTGAGCCATAACCACCACGAGCGCAAATAATTGCATCAACATCTTGACGTTCGAAAAACTGCATAAGTTCAGTTGCACGTGCTTCATCAGTTGCTGCAAGATAATGATTTTTGTTGTTTTGGTTTTTTGCAATAGGACCTATTTCAACTTTAAAGCCATTTTTTTTAAGTAGGTTAACAGTATTTGCTAAATTCCAAGCGCTTACAGGACTTGCAGGAGATGCAATAGCAACAAGCGAACCATCTTTAAGAGCACGAGGCAGAATACGTTGCGTTTCAGAAGGTGTTAATTGTGAGTTTTGGTTTCCATTTCCTTTTATTGGATCAAGTTCATCAATGCGAGCAAATATATTTTTTGTAACGCTGAGCGAAATAGATCCTAAACCAAGATATTTTAGAAAATTTCTCCGATTGAACATAATTTATAACAAACTATACTTAAACAAAATAAATTACTAATTATTTTTAAAAAATCTTTTGAAAAAAAAATCAAACGACTTGTTTTTCAAACGTGCAGTTTCGCAAGAGTAATGCTTGAGAACTTCCTGCATAAAATCTATTCTTGAACGATAAGTGCGAATATAATAAATGTTAAAATCCTCCTTTGTAATATCATTAGTTGTTTCGAGTGGATCGAGCCCAAGCGAGATGGCAAATTCGTTTGTCAAACCGGCAAGATACCAGCTTTCTATTTCTTTAATTACAATCATTATTTTTTCCACATCTACAAGCTCAAATTTGTGCTTCAATATTCTTTTCTTTTCGGCAACGGTATCTATTTCGTCTATGTCAGCAACCATAATATAATCAAAATTAAGTGTTTTTATACTTAAAATGAAAAGTTCTACCTTAGATTTTTTCATTTGTGCATATTGAATAATCTCAACATCATCGTAGATCTTTTTGAAGCGATGGACGAATATTTTGCTAAAAAATAAAGCATCGTCTGTTCCTTCAACAAAAATATATAGTTTACGTAAAGCCATATTATTTCAATAAGTTTTGAATATAAAGCTCTTCTATTCCAATTTCATTTTCTAAAAAAGCTTTAACTTCGTCGCGTTCATGTGGTTTTATAATAGATGAAAATCCTTCCGAGTTGCGTGAAACAAAGTAAATGTTTTCAATTCCTGCATATTTTACAATTTCTGGATTATGAGTACTGAGAAGAATTTGTTTGTATTGGGAGCATTCTTTCATCATATCAATTACTTTGGAAATTAGATGTGGATGAATTCGCCGTGCAGGTTCTTCGAAAACAACAAAACTTTTATGCTCAAAATAAAGCACAATAACAATTGCTATAATAAATAAAGAACCGCTCGACATAAGTGAAGCAGGAAGCATTTTATCCTTTACATAGCTTTCTTTTACTTTTAGTTGCAGGTAGCGATCCAAGAATTTATCTACTTCAAAGCTTTCGATAAATGGTAGCAAATACTGAATGAGATTGAACAATGTACGAGCTTTCTCTGGATTGGAAAGTATTCTTTTAAGAACAATAGCAAGATTTTCGCCGTTTTCTTCAAGCTCGGCTTTGCCAGCAATTGAAATAGCGCTTTTAGATTGGCTTGGTTCCAAATCATATATCGTTATATCGCCAATAGCTTTTCGAACACTGTCGGGATGTGGCATATAATATTGGTTTTCGATGAAAAGCGTATCGTTCAGCTTCGCTTGCTCTGAATATGAATTTATGTCAAGGTAAATAGAAGGCAAAAGATCTTCTTTTGTAAGAGGAATTTCGCCGTCTTTGCTGTAATCAATTGAAAAATTGCCGTTATTGTTGGAAATTGTTAACTCGCTGCGTCCAATTTCGTGTATGTCCGATGGATTGGAATTATCACGCAGAAGGAAAAAAACGAAATTTTGCTTCAAAACGTTGTGAACGACTCGGTATTGCTCGTTATCGTCCGAAAATTCAAGCACAAACTCGTGCTCAAAATAACTTGGTTTAATACCTATTGTTCCATGAGGCATTGTTTTTATTGGGCGAATTCTTTTGAATGGTTCAACTTCCAATTTACATGTCATAAATTTATCGCTATTGCCAAGACTAAGATTGCGTAGATATTCGACACCACCTTGCATAGAAATTGCATTATCCAAGCCTGACTGCACTATATCCCGCAAAAAACGAAATATCGATAGCAAATTAGATTTACCAGCCGAGTTTGGTCCAATCATAACATTAAAGCGACCAAGTTCAAGGCTTAATTCTTTAAAACTTTTGAAATTTGTAACTTCAATTTTTTTTATTTGCATTTATTTTGCCCTTTCGGTTTTTATCATTTCCAAAGTTTTATATAAAATATCGTCAATTCCCTTCAAAATTAAATCCATATCGTAATTTATCAGCACATCGGGCTCAATAGCGCAGCCTGAAATCATTTTACCATCAGCGGAAATTATCTTTGCGCTTGTTGCAGTTAGAAAATAATCGCACGGCAAAGTAAGAGTACAAATTTCTCCAGCCGAACCTGAACTTGGTCTCCCAATTATTGTGCCAAGTTTATTATATTTTGCTATTGCAAGAATTGTCTCGGATAAAGTAATGGAGCGTTCATCGCAAAGGAAGTATATTTTTTTATTTGCGAGTTTTTTGTATGGTTTAATATCTGTAAAAATATAGTAATCATTACGAATCTCGCCAAATGGAAAGGTGTTGGTTTTTGTTACTATTGGGAAAGAAACGACAGTATCAATAGCCAGAAGTCCAAGAAAATATTCAGATACTTGCGATTGCCCACGCAAATCGAAAATAAGAACGGGATAATTCTGCATAAATTTAGAAATTTCGCTTAGTTCTTTGTCGGTTGTACGAGTTAAGTCGCAATAGATGACGCTATCTCCGAAAATTTCATATCTCGATGGTCGTTCTTCAATTAGTTCTCCAGCCAGAATTGTGCGTCTTTCCGTTAATTTGATTTGTTTTTTGTTACGAAGAACTGTAATATTGACTTCGCTTTCTGGCTTGCCTTGTAAAAATTTATTGATTGCAATGATACGCTTATAAATAGGATTGGGGACAGAGATGTATTTTTCAATGTTTTGCAGGTAATCATCGGCTTTTCTTCCTTCAATTTCAAGCACTTCATCACCTATTTGTAATTTTGATTGCGTAAGAGCTTCAGTAACAATCAGCTTATTATCCAACTGTTTCAACATTATTGGTAATTGAAAATTAGATTGAGTAAGGTATCTTTCGATTAAGGCATTGTTATCGTTAAGTAGAGAAAGCATTTTATTAAGATAAAACTCTATAAGTAAGCTATCTGAGCTTTTCGAAACCTCTGATATGCTAATTTCGAGCAAGCTATCAAGGGTTGGTCTTTGTTCGGACGAGATTGCAAAATGAACGAGCACATTCCATAAATCAACAAGCAAAGCTATGCGACTGTGACGATCTTTTATGTTTGGTACAAAGTCTGAAGGTTTTTCAAAAAGCTCTCTTCTAAATTTTATACGGTTTCGTTCATTCTCGTTGCTATCAAGAGCCAAAATAACGGGGAGATCAAAAATATCACCATTTTTGAGTTTAACAGAGAAAATATCGTTTTTGGGCAATAAAATTTTATTAAAATTTGTGGAAAATAGCTTCAAACTGGCAAATTCTGCATCATAGCCAAAATCATACCCAGCTTTTTTTGAAGCATCGAGCAAGACCCAATCGATGAGCTTTTCTTTTGAAAAATCGAACTTTATTGAACGTGGATTTTTAAGAGTTCGGGCAAAAATTCTTGCCGAAAGATTTTTAACAATAAGCGAGCCATCCCCATCTAAATTTATAGCCAATCTAATGAATTTTGTCTTTTCAGGTATTTGCGAGTTAATCTTATATTTTTTAAAGGTGTTTTCTTTGATGAAAGGTTCTTCAAGAGAAATAAAGCTAAGAATTTTCCCGTTATCGTCTTCAAAGCGAGCAAGAATATTACCGTATGTTGCAGAGATTTCAGAATTAAGCAAGCATTCCGCAGTAATTTCTATCGATATAGGTTCAATTCGACCAACGCTTATAGGAATTTTCTGGACAAGTAGGGCTGTTTGCTTTCTTTGGTTTTTGGATATATCAATAATTTTACTATTTGATACCGCATTTGAATAAAATGAAGGTATTCCAGTGTGAAGCCAAGCATATTCAGTTTTACTGGATGATTTCGAAGGCAAAATATCCTGAAGAATTATATCAAAAGGGATATTCCCTGATGATTTTTCGGCTGCAATAATGCCATAAAGTAAAAAGTTCGTCCAGTCAATTTTATCTGAATAAAAATTGGGTAAAAAATAACGGATTAGCCCATAAACTTCAGCAAAAGAGATTATATTATGTATCTGTTTTGTCGATAAAGTAAGAGTGTCTGCATAAAATATTGCTGAGCTCTGGACAATTTCGAACCGAGCATTATCGATAAATGCTGTTCCGCTGCCACGAAGAGCAAAACCATAGCTAATAGTGTGGGCGTTATCGGGGACATCCAAAAAGATTTCGTGACGTTGCCAGAAGTTGTTTGTTATAGGTTTGTCGTTTGATGTATAAGCTGCAATAATATCACCATCAGAATTGCGGACGTTAGCCCAAAGCAATGTATAGCTCTGTGGATTGTCCAAATGTACAAGAAAATCAGCACTAAATGAAATTTTTCTGCCACGATAATTGTATGCATTAAGTGTTTGCTTGATGTGTGCGGTTGTTGACGTATCAATTGTATTGGGCGAATTTATCACAAGTGATTTCTGACCACTTGAAGAAAGCGAGTCGGTTGTGATGAAAATGTAGCCAAGGCTTTGAGCTGTTTTGCTTACATCCCAGGTTGGTGGTTCGTATCCAACGGCACCCAATTCAAAATTAAGATTGTATGGGATGATCAAACCTTGTGAAAAACCGATATTTGTTAATAATGTGCAAACAATAAAAATTAAAATTATTCTTTTAATCATATAAATTTTGTTGTGTTTTTAAAAAAATTAAATTAATAAAATTAAAGTAAAATTGCTTTACAAAATTTAGAAAGATATGGAAAAGGAAAAAATATATCTTAATAATGCGGCAACAAGTTATCCTAAACCGAAAGAAATTGAGGATGCGGTTGTTTGCAATTTGAGATCATTTCCGCTTAATTTGCATCGTGGAGGTTTACTTGGGCATGACACATTGGACGAATACCGAAAGCAAATAGCTGAATTTTTTGGCATAAAAAATCACAAAAGGTTGTTTTTTACATCGGGGAGCACTGAGGCACTTAATCTTGTAATCCGAGGTTTGGATCTTTGCAGTAAACATATTGTTACAACAGCAACTGAACATAATTCAGTGCTACGCCCTATATTTGAGCTACTGAAAATTAAAATGACAGATGCAACAATTGTTCCTTGCGATGCAAGTGGTTACGTGGATCCTGATAATATAAAGAAAGCAATAACTCCAAGCACAAAACTGATAGTTGTCAACCATTGCTCGAATGTTACAGGGACTGTGCAGGATATTGCAGAAATTGCAAAAATTGCCCGAGCCCACAATGCGTACTTGCTTGTCGATGCATCGCAATCGGCTGGAAACATCCCAATTGATGTGGAGCGAGATGGCATTGATATGCTTGCATTTACTGGGCACAAGTCGCTTTACGGCTTAAATGGAGTTGGTGGAATATATATAAAAGAAAAGATTAACATTAAGCCACTTAAAACAGGAGGAACTGGTTTCAAAAGCAGACAAATGACACATCCAGAGGAAGAACCATATATTTACGAAGCTGGAACACCAAATTACATTGGTATTGCATCTGTTGCTGCTGGCATAAAATATATTAAAAGAGAAACAATCGAAAAAATTCGTGCACACAAACAAAAATTAATCAGAATGTTTACAGATGAATTTAAAGATAATTCAAAAATTAAACTGTATTTAAATGAAAAAAATTATAGTTATTCAGTTCTTTCGTTTAATATTGAAAATGTTGTTGCTGAAGATGCAGCATTTATTTTGGAAAGTTCCTATGGAATACTTGTGCGAGCAGGTTTGCATTGCTGCCCATTAATTCATAAACACATAGGAAGCGAACCATTCGGAACAATAAGAATAAGTCCGGGATATTTTACAAGCGAGAAAGATATAGAAAAATTAATAACAGCAGTGCATAAATTAATTTTATACGGCGAAAAAGAAAAAATTAAAGTAGTTGTTCCAGAAAATAACTAATAACCTCAGGGTTTAAAATTATAGTTATAAAAGCTCCTGCAATTGCTCCAAGCATATGAGCGGAATGATTTATATTATCCCGAGAGTGCCGCTCAGCCCAATAACACCACGCCAGATAAAGCACACCAAATAAATATGCCGGTATTGGAATAGGGAGTGGAAAAATAATCATTTTGCTTGTTGGAAAATAAAGTATGGAGCTGAAGACAACACCCGAGACCGCACCAGAAGCCCCAAGCGAACGAAATTCAGGATTATGCTTGTGTTTGAAGAACGAACCTAAGTCTGCAATTATCATACTTAAGAAGTAGATTATCAAAAAGTTCACAGCACCGACTATGCTTTCTAATCGAAAAGCAAAGAAGAAGAAAGTAATCATATTAAACGCAAGATGAGCAAGATCGGCGTGAATAAATCCGCTTGTAATAAATGTATAATAAGCATTTTCTGTTCTTACACGATATGGCGAAAACATCCATCGATAAAGCATTGAGCGATTGCCATAAAGTGTATATAGCGAAGCAAGAACTGTAATTATTAAAATTATTAGTGCCATAGTCAACTCAAAAAAGTTTTTAAATAAATAATAAACAAATAAGTGAGAAAAATATTATAAAAAAAGTGGCACATATTTTGATAAACATATATAAAATACTTTTATAATTAATAATATTTAATATAAATTTGTAAAAATAAAGTAAATATATGAGCCACATAGGCGAAAAAATAAAACAGGAAAGGATTAAACGAGGCTTATCAATAGAAGAGTTAAGCAAAAGGACAACCGTGCGTGCCCATGTTATTGAGGCAATAGAAAGTGGCAATTTCACAATAATGCAAGAATTTTATATTAAATCTTTTATAAAGAAATTGTGCAAATATCTTGAAATTAAAGAAGAAATTGATTTTATCCCAGATGAATTTATTCAGAAAACAAAAGAAGAAGAACCCATCTTAATTGACGAAAAAGAAACGAAAGCAGAACAAAGAAAACAAAAATTAAACAAAAAAGAACCAAAAAAAGTAACCACAAGTACGCAATCTCAATCAAATTCTGATTATTCAGAAATATTTAAAAAGAAGAAAGTAAAATACACAATAAACTCTGAGATAATAAATTACGTAATTTATTCAGCAGTAGCCTTGTTTTTGATACTTGCTATTTATTTTATTTTCTTTTTCGATTCAAAGAAAATTTTCGAAGAAAAGCAGTATCTTCAAGATACAACGAAAATAGAAGAGCAGGCTGATAACGTTTTAGCGGAGTTTTTTACTAAAACAGATTCGCTTACAATAAAAGCAGTTGCACGCGATACGGCGTGGCTGCGAATTGAGATAGATGGTCAGAAAAGCGAGGAGTTGCTTATGTATCCAGGAATGGAACGTTCTTGGAATGCGTGGGAATATGTTATAATAAATCAAGGTAATTTCGGAGCAATTAAATTTTATCGCAATGATGAAGCTATTGAAATATCCGGAAAACGTGGGAGTGTTGTTAAAAATATTCGTATAACAAGGAATGAGATCGTTAGCTCAACCCCTTGGAGCGACGATCCAACTACAAAAATTGATGCAATAAAAGAAGTTCCAAAAAACACTCGCCGTTATAGAGATCAAAAGAACAATCAGCTTCAAATAATTGAACCTTCTCAGCCTGTTCAGAAAACTCCCCTTAAAAAAGATACCCTTAGATAGAAATCTTATCATCTAATTTTAATTATTGTTTAATAATATTATATTAATAATTTTATCAACGTGTGAATGTTTTTAAAAACATAAAGAATAATTAATCGTCTATACAAAGTTAAAACTGTAAAGGCTTAAATTGGCAAAAACAATAGTAGCACTCTCAACACCGCCTGGAATAGGTGGGATAGCTGTTATAAGGCTTTCGGGAGACAAAGCTTTCGAAATAGTTGATTGTATTTTTCACGGCAAAACGAAAATAAGTGACTCACAAAGCCATACAATACACTATGGGAAAGTAATGAGAAATGGGGAGATAGTTGATACTGTTACAGTATCAGTGTTTCGTAACCCTCATTCATACACAGGCGAAGATGTTGCAGAGATAAATTGCCACGGTGGGATGATTGTAGCAAGCGAAATTATAGAACTATGCGTAGAACAAGGTGCCGAACTTGCAAAGCCTGGAGAATTTACAAGGAGAGCATTTATTAATGGCAAACTGGATCTATCCCAAGTTGAAGCCGTTGCCGATATAATTCACTCAACGACTAAGCTTGCATCACAAACAGCTGCTCGACAGCTTATTGGTAATTTCAGGAAAAGACTTGATGAAATAACAATCAACTTAATGAGTATTGCAAGCCTTTTAGAGTTAGAGCTTGATTTTGCAGACGAGGATATTGAACTTGTTGAAAAACAACAAATCGCTGAAAAGTTAAAGCAAGTCATAGAATATTGCGAAGATTTATCTCGATCGCATAAATCAGCTGAAATACTCAGGAATGGCTTCTATGTTGGCATTGCGGGTTTCCCAAATTCAGGTAAATCAACGCTTTTTAATACTCTATTACAAAAACACAGAGCAATAGTTAGCCCACAACCTGGAACAACTCGTGATTACATAGAAGAATCATTATACATAAATGACATGCATATCCGTCTTGTTGATACAGCAGGTATTCGCAAAAGTGATGATATGATAGAGGTCGAAGGTGTTCGCCTTGTTGATCAGGTTTTGCAACAAGCTGATTTAATTCTAATAATTAATGATGCAACAAAGGGATTAGATCACTCTGACGAATTATCACGTGGTATAAAAGAAAAGCACAAAGATAAAGAGATAATAATCGTTCAGAATAAAATAGATTTGTTAGATGAAAAAAATGTTCAGGGAATATCAGCAAAACATAACCAAGGGATAGAAAAACTAAAAGAAATGATTTATGAAAAAGCAAAAGTATCTTTTTCGAAGGATATGGATGTATTAGTAAATCAACGTCAAGCAATTTTATTAAAACAAGCCGCTGAAATATTAAAAAATGCTTTATATTCATTTGAACACAACTTAGATAACACAGTAATTTCAATCGACATAAGAGAAGCAGCCGAAAAACTTGGCGAGATAACAGGGAAAAAATGGAGCGAGGACGTTCTAAATAACATATTTTCTCGTTTTTGTATTGGTAAGTAATGTTCCACGTGAAACAATTATGAGATACAATAAAAATAAATATGATATAATCGTCGTTGGTGGTGGGCATGCTGGGATTGAAGCAGCCTATGTTGCATCTAATATGGGAGTGCAGGTTGCTCTCATTACAATGAACTTGCATACAATAGGACGCCCATCGTGTAATCCCGCGATAGGTGGGACAGCTAAGGGACACCTTGTTAAAGAAATAGATGCATTAGGTGGAGCAATGGGGTTGCTCGCAGATCGGGGTGGTTTGCTCTTCAAAATGCTAAATCGTTCAAAAGGTCCAGCAGTATGGTCACCAAGGACACAAATAGATAAAGACTTATATCCATTATATGCACTTGAACTGTTGCTTAAGCAGAAAAATATAATAGTAATTAAGGATACAGTCGATGAAATATTGGTAGATAAGGGGAGTGCAATTGGTGTAAGAACAAAAACGAATGAGGAACTGCTCGCAAAAGCTGTGATACTTTGTGCTGGAACATTTCTAAATGGCAAAATGTTCACAGGTCTGGAGGTTTCTTATGGCGGACGTTTTGGTGAACCAGCAGCAGATAAAGTATCAGATTTACTTGAAAGCTATGGCTTGAAAAAAGGAAGGCTAAAGACTGGGACACCTCCGCGTGTGCATGCGAAATCTATTGATTATAATAAAGTTGAACTTGCTGGTGGAGACGACAATCCAGAACCATTTTCATATAGAACAAAGAAAGTTAAAAATCGCTTGATGTGCTTTTCAACTTCAACAAACACTAATACACACGAGATTCTTCGAACTGGTTTTGAACGCTCACCTATGTTTACAGGACGCATTCAAGGTGTTGGACCACGTTACTGCCCATCGATTGAGGACAAAATCGATAGGTTTTCAGAACGAACATCACATAAAATTCTGCTCGAACCAGAAGGTTTACATACAGAAAGCACATATGTAAATGGTTTTTCAACAAGCTTACCAAAGGATGTCCAAGAAAAAGGTCTTCGTACAATTCCAGGACTTGAAAATTGCAAAATCCTTCGATATGGTTATGCTATTGAATATGATTTCTTTTATCCATATCAATTGAAATACACACTTGAAACAAAGGCTATAAGCGGACTTTATTTTGCTGGACAAATTAATGGGACTTCTGGTTATGAAGAAGCTGCAGCACAAGGGCTTATCGCTGGAATTAATGCAGCTTTAAAAATAAAAGGCGAAGGATCATTTATATTGAAACGCTCAGAAGCATATATAGGTGTGTTGATTGACGATTTGATAAACAAGAATACAGAAGAACCGTATCGTATATTTACATCACTTGCAGAATATCGTTTGCTTCTAAGGCAAGATAATGCTGCATACCGTTTGATGAAATATGCAGTTGATTTTGGGCTTGTTTCACGTGAAACATACGAAAAGTTCAAGAAAGATGAAGATAGCGTAAGCTATGCTTTTGAATTTATTAAAGCAACAAAATTAAAACCAATCGAAGTAAATGATTATTTGTTATCTTGCGGTGAAAATCCTATAAATGATGCTCAAAGTATTTTCATCCTGGCAAAAAGAGAAAATACAGATATAGATGAGCTTTCCAAAATTGCAAATATTAAGGATGAAACAGTCCTGAAAGTTCTCCAAAACGAAAAACTTTACGAGCAATTAAAAACTGAAATCAAATACGACGGTTATATTGAAAGACAAAAACGAGAGATAGAATATTTTCTTGAAAATGAAAATAAATATATTCCGGGGGGCATTGATTATTTTGCTATTCCTTCGCTTTCGAATGAAGCAAAAGAAAAACTCTCTCGTATAAGGCCTGTTTCGCTTGGTCAAGCATCTCGTATTGCTGGGGTTTCTGCTGCTGATATTTCTGTTTTATCAATTTATCTGAGATAAAGGTAAAAGTGTTTATGAAAATTGTGCTAATTGAACCCGATAACTTGATAGGTGATGCCATTGAAACTTTGCTCCCAAAAGAAACTGATTATGAGCTTTGCACAATCAAACTTGCTCCTGCAAAGGTTGTAAATGAAAGCTGGAATTATGTCCTTGATATGAAGGATCGTAAGAATTTTCGGCGGATTATTTTGAATGAAAAGCCTGATGTTATAATAAATTGTGCTATAATAACCAATGAAGATGAAAAACTCACACGTGAGCAGATTTGGGCTATTAACGTTGATTTAAATGATTTGCTTATTTCTACTGCAAAAATTGCAGATATTCACTATATTACTTTTTCGAACGAAATTATATTTGATGGTAAACGTGGACCTTACTTGGAAACCGATGTTGCTAACCCTACAAGTTATGTTGGTAAATCAATTTTAGCACGTGAAAATGCATGCAAAACGGAAATCGAAAAAGTTACTTTATTTAGAACAAGTCAAGTGTTCGGATATTCAAACTACAATGTACTTGATGAAATCGCTCAAATTTATATTTTTCTTCAAACAGGGATTGATCTAAATGTCAAGAATACTATGATACATAATCCTGTATGGAATTATGATGTGGCTCGAGCAGTCATTAATGCTATTGAACGAAGACGTTATGGTATTTTTAATTTAGGCGGTCCGGATTTTTTAAACGAGCAAAGTAAAACAGAACTTGTTGCAAAAGCTTTTGCTACTGAGGATGTTGTAATAAATGTAGAAGATGCTAAGGAAATAAAAAGACTTGGGCTTATCAATTTGCTTGCTCAAACTGATTTGCGAGTGGATTTTACACATTTCGAAAATGCACTCTCTGTAATAAAATATAACATGGACACAAATATTAAATTCATATAATCAAGAAATATTCTTAAATTTGCTTTTTTGAGAATTGGTACAATTATGCTTGAATTGACGTTAAAAAGGGCAAAAGAAATATTAAGCGATATTGAGAACAAGCGAATTGCTGTTATTGGCGATGTTATGCTTGATCGTTATTTTTGGGGAAGTGTTTCGCGGATTTCACCAGAGGCACCAGTCCCTGTTGTTGATTTAGAACGTGAAAGCTTTCATCTTGGAGGTGCAGCAAATGTTGCGGCAAATCTTAAAAGCCTTGGAGCGCAGCCATACTTATTCGGAGTTGTTGGATGCGATAACTTTGCTAAAATATTCAAAGATATTGCTCTTAATCAGGGTATAGATCCTAAAGGCTTATTTGAAGATAGTTCACGTCCAACAACGCTGAAAACAAGAGTTATTGGGAACAATCAGCAACTTATAAGGCTTGATTTAGAAAAAAAATCGCCGCTTACTTCGCAAGCAAAAGCTTTTTTGATGAAGATGCTCGAAGAAACGGATGATTTTTCAGCGATAATTTTCGAAGATTACGATAAGGGGGCGATAACTCCAGATCTAATTGATAATGTTATGAGCTTTGCAAAAACGAAAAACATTCCCGTGTTCGTAGATCCAAAATTCTCAAATTTCTTTTATTACAAAGATGTAACGTTGTTTAAGCCAAATCGTCGTGAAGCCGAACGAGCTTTGAATATAGAGACTAACACGCCCGAAAATCTTGATTTAGCTGGGAAAATGCTAATTGAAAAAATTAATGCACAAAATGTGCTAATAACTTTGGGTGCTGACGGAATGAAGCTTTTCAAGAACAACGGCGATATTAAGTCCGTTGCGACGCGTGCCCGCAAGGTTGCTGATGTTTCAGGTGCAGGTGATACTGCAATTGCAACTCTTGCTGCTGCTTATGCTGCTGGTGCAACAGTGGAGGAAGCCGCCTCTCTTGCTAATTTCGCAGCAGGTGTTGTTTGCGAGGAACCAGGCATAGTAGCTGTAGATAAAAATAAACTGCTGCTTTCAATCAAAAATTTTTCTTCTTAATATGATTGTAAATTGGGAAGAAATAAAAATAATTTGCGATGATGCACGCAAAAATGGCAAAAAGATTGTCTTTACAAACGGTTGTTTCGATATAATCCACTCTGGGCACGTATTTTATCTAACAGAAGCAAAAAAGCTGGGGGATTTGCTTGTAGTTGGGCTTAACACAGATGATTCTGTCCGTCGCTTGAAAGGTAGCCATCGCCCAATAAATAACGAATATGATCGTGCAATAGTTCTCGATGCTCTTAAAGCCGTTGATTACGTCGTGCTTTTTGGCAAAGATACTCCGCTTGAGCTGATACATATCGTTCAGCCTGATTTTTTAGTTAAAGGTGGTGATTACTCGCCTGATAAAATAGTTGGTGCAGAATTTGTTCAAAGCTACGGTGGCAAAGTCGTAACCATAGCTTTTGTTGAAGGAAAATCGACCACAAATATCATAAGTAAAATTAACAATGAAAATAAGAATTAGTATTTTACTTGCAATGACACTCGTCTTACTCAATAGCTGCAAAGGCGATAGAAACGAAAATGAAAACACTTTTTACACTTTGCAAAAAGGTGTAAATAACGATAAATTAAGCAATACAGTTTATTACGATCTAAAAATATTAAAACAAATACCACACAACGAAAGTTTCTATACGCAAGGGCTTATTTATTACAAAGGTTTTCTATACGAAAGTACTGGGCAATATGGTAGCTCCGCTCTCTATAAAATTGATCCCAATACAGGTAATATTCTCCTGAGCACTAAAATTCCAGATGATAAATTTGCCGAAGGTATTGCTCTTTGGAAAGATAAAATATACCAGCTTACTTGGATGGAAAACACTTGTTATGTTTATGATTTGAACACATTGAAAATTGTGCGCACTTTCCAATATTTGGGTGAAGGTTGGGGACTTGCTTGTGATGGCAAAAAGCTGTTTCTTTCAGATGGTTCTTTTGGTTTGAAAATTATCAATCCAGAGGACTTCTCTTTTATCGAAGCAAAAAATATTTATTATTCAAATGGCAGACCTGTATTTAACTTAAACGAATTAGAATTTGACGATAAAGGTTACTTGTATGCAAATATTTGGCAAGAAGATAAAATTGTGCAAATTGATACTGCTCAGTCTCGTGTCGTTGGGATAATCGATCTTACTCCGCTGAGGGAAATAGTAGCTCAAGATGGTTCGCCCGAAGTTTCAAATGGAATAGCGTTTTTACCTGATAAAAGAACTTTTATTCTTACGGGTAAGTATTGGAAATATTATTTTGAAGTCGAACTTGTTGAAAGAAAAGATTAATAATTTATTAATAAAATATCATTATTATTTAATGATATGTTAATTTATTCCAAAATAAACGACCTTCATATTTTGATTATATTGAAATTTTTGGCTTAATTATGATATAAAATATGTCTTTTAATAAAAATCCTTTTATAAGCAATTTATGTTAGTTTTTCTCGTTTGTCGGTATGGATTTCTCGGAAGCATATAATTTTGGAACAGAACAACGTGTAAACAAAATAGCAAATGTTTTGAAACGGAGACAACTTGATCTGACTGTTGTTGCAGAAAACATAGCCGATCCGCATAATTTATCAGCTATGATGCGTAGCTGCGATGCAGTTGGTATATATCGTGTTTGCTTGGTTTATCATTCAGGACAGCCCTTTCCAATACTTGGTGAAGCTTCTTCTGCAAGTGCTCGTAAATGGGTTGAGACAGTAAAGTTTCGTTCTATTGCTGAATGTTACGGATATTTGCGCAAAGATGAATTTAAAATTTTTACAACTCATCTTGCAAAAGAATCCATTTCGCTTTATGATTTAGATCTAACTCAGCGTGTTGCACTTGTTTTTGGCAACGAGCACTCGGGTGTAAGCCAAGAGGCTGTGGAACTTGCTGATGGAAATTTTATAATTCCACAAGTGGGGATGATACAAAGCTTAAATATATCTGTTGCTTGTGCTGTGAGTGTTTATGAGGCATTTCGTCAAAGATGGATTGCTGGCAAATATGATATTTGCCAATTCGAAAACGAAAATTTAATGAATACACTAAAAAATTGGCTTTTACGCTAATTTTTTCTCAATAAAAATGCTAATTATTTACAGATATTCCA
>DAIPLL010000112.1:0-4540 GCA_036769265.1 Kapaibacterium sp. (SeqCode) | reverse complement strand
AAATTGTGATGTATGACTTAACTGGTTCCGATGCCAAATCCGTTCTATCGGGGCATCCAAATACAATGAATGATATGAAGATGGATCCAGAAGGTTTTGCAATACTTTCGTCATCATCAGGAGAAGCAAATTTTAAACATCGCTCTTTTTCATATCCAGAACTTGATGCTTCGGATAATAATTTTAGAATAATTGCTGCAAATTTATCCATCGCAGAACTGAACATTCAACCGCTTATTATTGGGACAGAGAATATTTATCGTTTTTCTACACATATTTGTAACAATAGTGAAGTACCAGTTTATTTTTATAATATTTCTCCAAAAAATGGAACACATTTCAGAGTGCTTAATACAAATCTTGTTGATACATTGTTACCAAACAATTGTTATGATTTGCTAATAGATTTTATACCACTGGACACAGGAATAATAAATGATGAGATTATTATAAACTCTTGTTTTAAAAACTTTGTTGTACCAATATCATTTAAAAGCTTGGATAGAAAACTAACATTGCTAAATGCTTCGGGCTATTCTTTCGATGAAACTTGCATTAAGAATAAGACTATAAAAAAATTCCCATTGTTTAGAAACGATGATACTGTTAATGTTTTGATAAATAAAATTGAAATCGAGCCAACCTTGTTGCATATTTTCCACGTAGAAGATATCATAAAAGATACAATAATCAAACCAAATGAAACATTATATGTGAATTTTTCATTCCAACCGCAAGAACTCAAAGAATATGTTGGGAAAATACTCATTTACCATTCAAATCAGTCGAATGTAATAAAATTGGCAACTATAAAAGGTAAAGGAATTGGAACATTTCTCACAGTTAGTCATAACAAATTAATGTTTATAAATGAAATCAATATTCGGACAATTGAAGTCAAAAATACAAGTCAGCAGGCAATAACACTAACAGAAGTATCCTTTGAACCACAAGGCTTTTTCCTTTTAGAAAACAGCTTGCCAATTAAATTGGAAATAAATAAATCAATAGTTCTTAGCATAAAACGGGTGCAATTTGCTTCTGAACCTGTAAAATTACAGTTTGTCGCTGAACCTTGCCTTGTATCGAGTGATATAACAATAGACAATTATCAAGCTTCATCAGTACTTGAAATTAGTCAAACACAAGCTGATCCGAGAAAGAATGCAAAAATTGAGATAAAGTTCTCGAATGCAGAAAACAATCCGTATCAAGGTGAGCGTTTTTTTGAAGGTGAAATCGCGATAAACCCAAGAATATTTCTACCACAGAGCATATATTCAACTTTTGGAAATGCAAAAATTTTGGCTAATGATATCATAAATAATAAAAGACATATAAAATTTAGGATAGACGGTGATTTTAATCACACAAATGGCACACTATGCGAAATTTCTGGTATTGCAGGGCTTGCTGATATTATTCAATCACCAATTGAGTGGGTAGAGGCACCTTACTGGGGAACCTCTGTCAATACTTTAACCAAAAACGGAGAGTTCAAGCTCATCAATATCTGCGAGAACAGGCTAATTTCAACAAATTCTACTTTTATAAAATCAATAAAACCTATACCCGCAAGTGATAAAATTAACATTACTATCGAGGCAAAACAGCAGCAAAATGGTTCCATTCAAATAGTTGATTTATTTGGTAATACGGTTCTCAAAACAGATGATATTTTAATAAAAGCAGGACTAAATAACTTCTCAATCAATGTTTCATACATTAGTAATGGAACTTACCGATTGATTTTGAATACAAACGATAGTGTAATATCTGAAAAAATTGTTATTATGAGATAATCTGGAGCTTTTTTGTGAAAAAAATCATTTTAAGTTTGGTTATTTTTTTAAGTTTTATAAATATAACACATAGCCAACAAGATACAAATTATAAAAATACATCGATTGTTAGTTCAATTGCGATACAGGGTAATTTTTACAGCTCAAATTTCAGAAGCTTGCCAGGATATCCAAGTTGTTGTACAAATTACGATTTTGCTTTCGGGATTGGGCAACATTTTTCGTTGGGATTAGAGCAAAGACTTTCTGAAAAACTTTTTGGAGCTAACTTGTCTTACATAATTGCTACAAATTTTTCAAATCAATCAGCAAAATATTCTATTGATGAATTTATCGGATATTATATTGAAGGTAATAATTCACAAAAAATTATTTCAAATTACATACTTGATATAAATTTGAAAACACTTGGTTTAATTACAAAGCTTAACATTTCACCTCAAATTGATATACCGTTGGAATTTTCATTAGGTATGCACTTTGATTTTCCAGTTATCAAAGATGTATATAAAGTTGAAAAACTAAAAAAACCAAGTGATATCTTTTATTCTGATACTAAAAGTCGCAAAAGAGCAGAACAAAGCGGTAGTTTAAACGAACTTTCATCTGTTTTGTATTCTTTGAGCTTCGGAATTTCATATTACTCGATTAATTTTTCCAATCTAAGTATAAAACCTAACTTAGAAATGAACATAGGATTAAACGATGTAGTAAAAAATACTAACTGGAAAATTTGGAATTCTAAAATTGGTATTGCAATAAATTATAATATTCCTAAAAAGAAAGAAGAACCCAAAATTCAACCACTTATTCCACCAATGCCCGAACCAGCATTGCCCGAGTCACCAAATTACGATTATAAAATAATATGCAAATACTCAAACGTTGAACTTAAAGATAGTATGAATATAATTATTCCAATTTTTGCTGATATGCCAGCAGAAGTCATTCTTTTCCCACCAGTTATTTACTTTAAGAAAAACAGCGGCGAACTTTACAACACGCTAATTCCAATCAATTCAATTGCTAAGAAGTTCGACTTAGATAGTGCCTTTGCTAATTTCGTTCGGAATAACGAAGTAAACGTCCTTGTAAAAATAAATCGTTTGCAAGATGAAAGTCCTAAAGCATTCGAGGAACGCAAACAAAAAATACTTGAGATTGTGCGAAAATTTGCACCTAATACTATAGATTTATACGAATTTCAAGAAAATATAATTCCAAAGGACAGTATTGAAAGCAGAATTTCAGATGAATATATAACTGCACATTTTAAATACAAGGAATTTGGTAATATAAATTTCACTCATTATAAAGAAAGCGAAAAAAGATATTATTCAAGAGATCGTAATGTTGTCTTTATTAATGCAGAAATTCCATTCGAATTTGAAAAATATAATATCAAAGTGATTATCGATGATAGTATATTTTATGAGAATGATAAAATAAACAGTAGATTTAATATTATTGATGATTATTATCTTCATAAAGGTTTTGTTTCAACTCCATTACGAGTTAAATCAACAGTTCAGTTAAAGAATGGGATCATACTCGAAAAAGAACGTCTGTTTTACATCAAACCTCAACTGGCAAAAATTAATATTCTGGTTAACACAAGCGAAGGTAAAGAATATGCAGTATTAGGACTGTTCGATTACGACAGTTCGGAGTTTTCATACGTTGACAAAAGAGTGCGAAATAAAGTTTATGATGACGTAAATATCCGCAATAAAAGAATAACAATTATCCCATTTACTGATAATATTGGCGGAGCAACCTACAATAGAAAATTAGCAGAAGCAAGAGCTCAATCAGCTTTAAAAATACTTGGTTTGCGCGAAGGCGATTATTCAATTGAATACACTAATCAATATCTTTTCGATAACAAGACACCATTGGGGAGAGCACTAAATAGATGTGTTATAGTAGTAATAGAGAAAAGATAAAATTGGTAAAAATGGCGACTTATAAGTCGCCATTTTAAATATTATTTATGCTATAATCTTCGAAACTTTGAAGAATAACCTAATTTAAATATCTACTTTTTAACAATTTCAACAAGTTCCATTTCGAAAATAAGTGTTGCATAAGGTGGAATAACTGTACCATAACCTTTTTCGCCGTAAGCCAGTTCATAAGGGATAACGACTTCCCAACGAGAACCGACATTCATCATTGGAATTACAATCTGCCAGCCTTTGATCAAGTCTTTAATAGGCAAATAGACAGGATTATCTTTTGCAGAAGTATCGAAAACAGTGCCATCAGTAAATTTAGCAATAAGCTTCATCATTACAGCATCATTAGTGGATGGCTTCGGACCGTTGCCGGCTTTTAGCACTTTATATTGGATACCTGAGGGGAGCACAACTACACCAGGTTTTTTCTTGTTCTCCTCCAAGAATTTCATACCATCGGTTTTATATTTGTCAGCATTTTTGCTGCGAAATTCATCAAGCTCGCGCTGCTGGCGGTTTTCTTGAGTTTGTCGAATACGTTCCATAAGTTGCATATTAAGCTGGCGACGTTCTTCTTTTTTGATTTGAGCTTTTGTTTCGGAGGAGTCGTCCGAAAAACCATCGCGAAGTCCTTGCAAGTAAGCTTCTTCGACAAATGGGAAGCTATCAGTTCGGAATGCTACACCTAAATCATAACCAACTGTGTAACTAATCTTCTCATTTTCATTTTTCATATCAATTTTTTTCGTGTTTTCACCTGTTTTAGAGCATGACATAATT
>DAIPLL010000111.1:0-4550 GCA_036769265.1 Kapaibacterium sp. (SeqCode) | reverse complement strand
GGACTGTTTGCTGGACGCACACCTGGTGTTTGGATAAGTAACCAATATTCTAACACAGGTGTTGACTATGGTCGAGTTGATGTAACAAGCAATGTACCTGCATTTGTTCCAGATCCTAAAAAGCAACCAAAACCAGGCGATCCCGGTTCAACTTTACAACCCGTGCAAACATCCGAAGTGAACATTACAGATAAAGACTTTAAGATGCCACAAGTTTTACGTTTTAACGTCGCTGTGGATCAACAATTGACCGATGGATTGATCGGAACACTTGAGTTTATTTATGGCAAATCAATTAACGATGTCTTGTTCCAAAACATATTGCTTGTTGATTCAACTGACGCCTCAGGCAATCGAGTTACATCAATAGACGGTCGTCCAATGTATTTGAGATATAATAGCGGTGCAAAACTTGTTAGCAACAAATACACTAACGTTATATATATGACTAATACAGACAAAGGCGATCAATTGAATATATCCGCACAATTGCAAAAACCATTTGGACAAGGATTTTTGCCTAACTTCAGTGCTAATTTCGCTTATACATATTCAGTTGTTCGTGATGTGAATAGCACAACTTCAAGTCGTGCAATATCCAATTGGATGTATAACCATGCAGTAGATCCGAACAATCCGAAACTAACAACTTCGCTTTTCTCAATTCCGCACAGAATTTTAGCAAATGTTTCTTATCGTTGGGTTTATGATAAAAATTCGGAATTAACAATTGGTCTATTCTACGAAGGTCGTTCAGGATCGCCTATGTCTTTCCTATATTACACACAAAGCAACATAACTTGGGATAAAGATGTACTCATTGATACACGTGTTCGCGATGCAAACAACGACAACGTTTGGGGGAATGATCTTTGCTACATTCCAAACGAACTTAAATTTGTAAATGGTGCTTGGCAAGACGATAAAATGATTCTTGTAAACGGAGATCAGGAATACACTGCACCGGATGGTACAAAGATGAAATACGTTGAAGCTTTGGAAAAATTCCTAAGTGATTGGGACGATTTAAAGCGTGGTAAAATTATGGATCGTTTTGGATTGCATCAACCTTGGCGTCATCAGCTTGATTTACGTATAAGCCAAGAAATACCAACAGTTGGACGTCAAAGAATTGAACTAACGCTTGATATCTTAAATGTTCTCAACCTGCTCAATAAAGATTGGGGACACGTTAAATATGTAAGTAACGGCGAATATAGCTTGTTCCGTTTCGAAGGTTATGATAAATCTGGTAAAATTCGTGCAAGCTACTTCCCAAACACTCGTGGTTATAAAGGCGATGACATATTTGAAACAAGCGATTTCTGGTCTCGCTGGCAAATGCAATTCGGTATTAGATATACATTCTAATTAAAATTTAAGTCAAAACTTAAAGAGGCTGCCATTTTAATATTTGGCAGCCTCTTTTCATTTCTTGTTTAAGTAAAAATTTTTATTCAACCATATCAAGTAATATCTCTGCAATATCACGAACTGCAACGTTTTCTGCTTCTTTTGCTTTTGTCCCGTCGGTTATCATTGTCAAGCAAAATGGACAATTTACAGCAATTTGCGAGCATCCTGTTGAAAGCAGTTCTTCTGTACGTTCGATATTCACGCGCTTGCCTTCGGTTTCCTCCATAAACATTTGTGCTCCACCGGCACCGCAACAGAAACCACGATCCCCTGAGCGGGATACTTCTTTAATTTCAAATCCGGCTTTTTCAAGCAAAGTACGTGGTTTATCGTAAATTTCATTGTAACGTCCCAAATAGCAAGAATCATGGTAAGCAATTTCAGACTTTTTAATAGACGATTTAAGTTTGAGTTTGCCGTTATTAATTAAATTCAGCAAAAATTCTGTGTGATGCACAACTTCGTATTTTCCACCAAAATCAGGGTATTCATTTTTCAACGTATTAAAGCAGTGCGGGCAAATTGTAACAATTTTTTTTACATTATATCGGTTAAGCGTTTCGACATTAGCTTTAACGAGCATATCAGCCAAATATTCATTGCCTGCACGACGAGCGACATCGCCGGTGCATTGCTCTTCGGTGCCTAAGATTGCGAAATTAATACCAGCCTTTTGCATAAGAGTAGCAAAAGCACGAGATATTTTAATTGCTCTATCGTCGTAGCTTCCAGCACATCCAACCCAGAAGAGAATTTCAAAATCAGGCGATTCAGCAGCTTGCTTTATACCGAGATCCTCTGCCCAACGGGCGCGATCTGCTTGCGAGAATGCCCAAGGTGTGGCATTTGTCTCTAAATTACCAAATGCATTTTGCAATAAGCTTGGGAAATTTGCCTCCATCATTACAAGCGAGCGACGCATATCGATAATTGCAGGAACATGCTCTATCATAACAGGGCATTCTTGCATACAAGCACCGCAAGTTGTGCATTGCCAAAGAGCATCAATAGATTGGTAATCGCCGATGAATTTTTTATCTAAGATAACAAGTTCGTCAGGTAAAATTTCTTCATTTTTTGCTAATTTCAAATCAATAGGAGCTTTGTCGAATGTGCGGTGGCGAATTTGCATAATAATTTCACGCGGATCGAGCACCTTACCTGTTGTATTAGCAGGGCAAACACTTGTGCAACGTCCGCAATGAGTGCAAGTATAACCATCGAGCAACTGTTTCCAGGTTAAATCTTCGAAATCAACAACCCCAAATTTTTCTACGCCTTCGGCTTCAAAATTTATCGGTTTAAGCTTATTGACAGGTTCTAATGATCCCAAAAATACATTTGGCACTGATGTTAAAACGTGTAAATGCTTTGAATAGGGGAGATAATTCATAAATGCAAAAATAAATAGAATATGAACCCAAAAAGCAATTTCGTGGATTGAAGATGAATTTTGCAAGCTAAACAAAGGTGCAATTGCTGCTGAAATTGGTCGAAATGCATTGCTTGCATCATTTTGAAGAACAATTGCAGTAGCATTTTCTACCAGTAGCGAACTGATAATCACGAGTAAACTTGATCGCCGAATCTGCATTCAGCTGCCACATTTTGTTAATCTCTTCGATTAAATTTGCATCGGGATTGCTCTCGATATGTTGGATTATGCCTTCCACATATTCTTGAGTGCGTGCAAGTTCTCGGTCGATTACTTCTTCAAAAAGTGCCTCCTTGGATGGAAAATGTTCATATAGCGTTCTTTTGCTAATACCAATTTTTTGAGACAATTCGTCTGTACGAACATTACGATAACCCAAGCGAGCAAACTCTTGACGAGCAATATTTAAAATTTTTTCTTTTACATCCACCTTAAAACTCTAAAAACTAATTAAACAAAACGAGTTTTATAACGAACAAATTTAACAATTATTTTCGAAAAACTTAATACGTTTTTTTAGTTTTCAATGTTTCAAATTTTTTTATTTTAAAGATTTACTGTTCTTGTTAGATATAAAAAAAGAGTGCCTCACTTAAAAAGTGTGGCACTTGTTGTTGGAAAATTTACTAATTGTTCAATGTATGTTTTTTATTTACCGTAAATCATTTTACCTTCCAACTTAGCTCCATCTTCCATAGTAACGATATAATAATACGAACCTGTTTTCATATTTTTAACGGAGCTTGCGGAAAATGGAATTTCGTTTTTGCCTTCGTTTAGCTTTCCGTTGAAAATTTCTGCAATGAATTCGCCATTAATATCAAACAAATTGACACGAGCTTTTTGAGCTTTGTTTGAGTTAATAACAATAGTTGTCTTATCAGTGAATGGATTTGGATTATTTACAACTTGCCCGAATGCTGATGGACGCCACATTGGATTATTTTTTTCGAAAAAATTGCTGCCATCCCATAGCATAAATCTTTCAATATCCATACCCCTGTGCAAACGCATACGATCTGGTGCTCCATTGAACATATCTGGACGCTCTGGGCGTGGGGCATCAGGTGGTTCAGGCATAATCTTATCCAATTTAGGTTCGATATCTTGCAAGATCCATTTATTTTTTTCAATTAATTTATCGACTTCTTCAAATATAGCTTGCATCTTTTGACGGTGTTGCTCCATTTCTTTGCGGAATTTTTGACGTTCTTCATAGCTGGGGCGTTTATCGAAATTACGAGGGTGTTTTTCGGAGCGATATTTCATAGCTTGTTGGCGAAGTTCGGCTGCATTTTTTCTGAGCTCATTTAATTTCTCTAAATCAGTTTTGTTTAATTTGCCATCAAGCTCTTTTTTGAGTTCTTCTAATTTTGGAAGCATTTCAGTTTGGCAGTAGTTTCTAAATTGAGTACGATCTTCAAAACGTGGACAATCAGGACGAGGACCTCCATTTTTCATTTTTCCTCTTTGAGCGATTGCATCAACACTCGGGATTGCAGAAATTAGCATTGCAGCGAATGCTATTAACATAACTTTTGTTTTCATAAGTACACCTTAAAAATATATGAACAAAATATTGATAAAAATTACAATCTTTTGACTAAAATTACTTTAAAAGGTTTAATCGAAAGCAGGAATTTAGTTTTTCCTAATAAATCTTTATTTTGCAATAACTTAAAATAAGATTATTTTTGTT
>DAIPLL010000110.1:0-4570 GCA_036769265.1 Kapaibacterium sp. (SeqCode) | reverse complement strand
TGGTACAGGTAGGCTTACAACTGTAAAAAATATTCTCGAAGAGGTTACTAATAGCTGTCCAATTACTTATGATTATTGCTATGTAAATAACTTTGCAAAACCTGATGAGCCGCGTCTTGTAAAACTCCAAAAAGGTAAAGGTAAAGAATTTGCAGAAGCAATGGATGACGCAATTGATTTTATTCGCAGACGCCTACCAAAACTTTTCGAAGAGGAAAATTACCAAAAAAGCCGCATTAAAATTATCGAAGAATATCAATCGCGTGAGCGTGCCCTAATAGAAAACTTCGACGATAAAATCCGCCCATACCATTTTATGCGAGGTCAGCTCGAAACCCAGCAAGGTGCTGTCGTCCCTGAAGTTTTCCCGATAGTTGATGGCAAACCTGTAACCATAGACACTATTGAAGAACTTCTTGCAGAAAAGAAAATAACTAAGAAAGAGGCTATTAAAATCAAAGAATTGTGGCGGCAATTCCACGATGAGCTATTCGAACTTGTTCGTGAAAATATGAAAATAATGCAAGAGTTCCGCAAAGCAATTATCGAAAACGATAAAAAGCACTCAGAAATCGTTGTTTCATCAGTCTTGGATGAAATTGTTAAGCAATTCAATAATGAAAAAGTAAAAATATATATCGAAGAAGTAAAAAAATATATCTTAGATCACCTTAATTTATTTGTTCCTATTGCTGGGCAGCTCGGTAATTTTGTAGCGATGCAAGAGCAAACAGTAGATGAAGATGTTCTAAGGCTCTTTACTGTTAATGTGATTTTGGATAATTCCACAACCGAAACTGCACCAGTAATAACAGAGACAACCCCGTCTTATAATAACTTATTTGGCACCATTGAGCGAGTTTTTGACAAACGTGGCGGCTACTGGCGAACTGATTTTACTAAAATTAAAGCCGGTTCTGTTTTAAAAGCTGACCAAGGTTACCTTATTGTGAATGCAAATGATCTTTTCAGCGAGCCCGGAGTCTGGACTGCTTTAAAGCGTGTTTTGCTATATGATAAGCTCGAAATTCAAACATTTGATGCATATTTTCAGTTTTCTCAAGCTTCGCTCAAACCTG
The DNA here is from genome assembly GCA_036769265.1 of Kapaibacterium sp. (SeqCode). GTDB lineage: Bacteria > Bacteroidota > Ignavibacteria > Kapaibacteriales > UBA2268 > JAKIZO01. The sequence goes on along the minus strand of DAIPLL010000110.1, from coordinate 3,491 downwards.
AACCAATTGATGTCAATGTAAAAGTAATAATCATTGGTGGGCTTACACTTTATCATTTACTATTTCATTACGAAAAGGGTTTTAAAAAGATTTTCAAAGTCCATGCCCAATTCGATTACGAAACAGATAAAACACAAGAAATGATTGATAACTTCACTCGTTTTATTGCTAAAATTTGTAATTCGGAAGGGTTGCCGCACTGTTCCCCCGATGGAGTTGCTGCAATTATCGAGTGGGCTGTAGAAACTGCCGGCTCTCAAAACAAAATTACTTTGAAATTTTCAGATGTAGCAGATATTCTCCGTGAAGCTGCCTACTACGATACCCAAAGCAACAACACTTTGATAACTCGAGAAGTTGTTGAAAAAGCTATACAATGGCGCCACAAACGAAATGACCTGCTTGATGAGAAAATTAAAAAATCTATCTTAGAAGGCGATATGTTAATCGATACAGAAGGCAAACGCATAGGGCAAATTAACGGATTAACTGTTTATAATAATGGTTTCATAACATTTGGTAAACCAGCTCGTATAACTGCATCAATTTCAGTAGGCAATGCTGGAATAATAAATGTTGAGAGAGAAGCCCAACTAAGTGGTAATATCCACAATAAAGCTGTTCTTATACTTGCAGGATTTTTACGTGAAAAATTTGCCCAAAAGCGTCCTCTTTCGCTTACTGCATCAATAGCCTTTGAGCAATCTTATGGCGGTATCGATGGAGATAGTGCTACTGCCGCTGAAATCTACATAATTTTATCGGCTATTGCACAAGTTCCAATTAAACAAAGCTTAGCTATTACAGGTTCAGTTGATCAAAAGGGTAATATTCAGCCTATCGGTGGTGTGAACGAAAAAATTCGCGGTTTCTTTGAAGTTTGCCACAGTCGCGGACTGACTGGCGAGCAAGGCGTTATAATACCTCAACAAAATGTGAAAGATCTTATGCTCCCCAAAAATATAATTGAAGCCGTAAAAGAAGAGAAATTCCATATTTTTGCAATAAATAACATTGATGAAGGTGTAGAAATTTTAATGGATATTCCTGCTGGTAAATTGACTAAAAACGGTAACTATCCGAAAAATTCACTCTATGGCAAAGTCAACGCCAAACTCGATGAAATGTATAAAATTGCAAAAGTCAATGGAGAGAAAAAGCTATGAAAAATAAAGTAAAAATCGCACCCTCGCTTCTTTCAGCAAATTTTGCAAATTTAGAAAAAAGCATTCGCCTTTGCGAAGAAAATAACGTCGATATTATTCACTTAGACATTATGGATGGGCACTTCGTTCCCAATATTACTTTTGGTCCAATTGTTGTTGGTGCCATTGGCAAACTAACCGAACTACCACTTGATTGCCATTTGATGATAACTAATCCCGATAAATATATCCCCGACTTTGTTGAAGCTGGTTCGGATATGATTTCTCTCCACGTCGAAACAGGTTACCATCTTCATCGCAGCTTATCTACAATAAAAAATTTTGGGAAACTCGCTGGAATTGCTTTAAATCCCGCAACACCATTGGAATTTGCTTTCGAAGCTGCAGAATTTTGCGATTTTATTCTTTTAATGTCGGTAAATCCAGGTTTTGGCGGGCAATCGTTTATACCTTCATTCCTTCGCCGTTGCGATACATTACGCAATTTCCTTGATAAAAATAATTTACATAACGTTGAAATTCAAGTCGATGGAGGCATCACACCAAAAAATGTAAAAGACGTTGTTTCAGCAGGAGCTAACATTATTGTTGCTGGATCAGCTTTATTTAATGGAGATTTTAAGAAAAATATCGATGAATTCAGAAAAAATATTGTTTAAAAATTATTTTATTGAATGGAAATAGAATAAATTCATTCTTAGGCAAAATTTTTTTTATTTTTGCTTTTTGAAATTAATTATTTGAGAAAAAAATGAACAATAATCTCTATACGGAATTTCAAGTATCAAAAGATACTGCTTTAGAGCTTGGTCTTACCGAAGATGAATATAATCAAATACTCAAAATACTTGGGCGAATTCCCACATACACAGAAATCGGTATTTTCAGTGTTATGTGGAGTGAGCATTGCTCCTATAAAAATTCAATTAAACAATTAAAAACACTACCACGCGAAGGACAACGGTTGCTTGTATCTGCTGGCGAAGAAAATGCAGGACTTGTCGATATAGGTGGTGGTTATGCCATAGCTTTCAAAATCGAAAGCCATAATCATCCATCAGCAATTGAACCATTCCAAGGGGCTGCCACAGGAGTTGGTGGAATACTTCGCGATATCTTCACAATGGGGGCACGACCGATTGCGGCACTTAATTCACTACGTTTCGGTGAATTAAGCAACGACCGAACGAAGTATTTGCTCGACGGTGTTGTTGCTGGTATTAGCCACTACGGTAATTCATTTGGCGTGCCAACAGTTGGGGGAGAGATTTACTTCGATTCCTGCTACCAAGATAATCCTCTTGTAAATGCAATGGCTGTTGGTATCGTAGATGTCCGTAAAACTGCTTCTGCAGCTGCTCGCGGCGTTGGTAATCCCGTGTTTATTCTGGGAAGTTCTACCGGTCGCGATGGTATTCACGGTGCGTCTCTCCTTGCTTCCCGACAATTCGACGAAAAAACCGAAGATATGCGCCCAACTGTTCAAGTTGGCGATCCTTTTGCTGAAAAACTTCTGCTCGAAGCAACTTTGGAACTTATTGAAGCTGGTGTTATTGCTGGTATTCAAGATATGGGTGCTGCTGGTATCAGTTGTTCCACTTCTGAAATGAGTGCTAAAGCTAATACTGGTATGATTATAGATTTGGATAAAGTTCCTCTCCGTGAAAATGATATGAATGCATACGAGATTATGCTCTCCGAATCCCAAGAACGAATGCTTGCAGTCATCCATAAAGGTAAAGAAGAAATAGCTCGTAAAATTTGTGAAAAGTGGGATGTTCCTTTCACTCATATTGGTTACGTAACCGAAGATGGACTTCTTCGCATTTCTCGAAACAATAAACAAGTAGCGGAAATTCCTGCAGAATCTCTTGTGCTCGGCGGTGGCGCCCCACAATATGATAGGGAATGGAAACGCCCAGCTTATCTTGATGAAACTGAAAATTTTGATACAAGCTCGTTCGAAAAAGAAATTCCATCTGAACAGGATTTCTGGAGCTTGCTTTCAAGTCCAACTATTGCATCAAAACGCTGGGTTTATGAGCAATATGACTCCCAGGTTCGTACAAATACGGTTTCTGCACGTGGAGATGCCGCCGTCATCCGATTAAAAGAATTACCTGGAAAAGCAATCGCACTTTCAACCGATTGCAATAGCCGCTACACATACTTGAATCCTTATGCTGGTGCTATGGCTGCCGTTTGCGAAGCCGCACGAAATGTTGTTTGTGTAGGTGCAAAACCCGTTGCTATAACTAATTGCTTGAACTTTGGTAATCCATACGACCCAGAAGTTTACTATCAATTTCGCGAGGCTATTCGTGG
>DAIPLL010000109.1:0-4573 GCA_036769265.1 Kapaibacterium sp. (SeqCode) | reverse complement strand
AATAACTGAGTTAAGAATTGACAATAACACTGATAACGTGTTTGAATTTATTAGCAATCAGCCACCTGCTGAAATTATTCCTACTGGTAAATTTAAAGTTGTAATTCGCTTCAGACCTAAAAACAATATTACTTACAATGCCGTGGTTAAATTTACTGCTAATACTCCAGAAAATCCATATTACGAAATTCCTATCACCGGGATTGGCAACATACCTGTTAGCGTTGTTGAACCAGAAAACGAACTGTTTACACTCAAAGTTGGACCAAACCCATTTGCCAATTCTACAAACATTTATATCAATATCTCTGGTAATAAGCCAGTCGATGCTCAAATTTATTTAGTTGATGCAACAGGTAAGAAAGTCGAAAGCATTGTAAACGGAGTAATTGCAAGTGGCATCCATAATTTCAAATTTGATGGTTCGCCATTACCTAACGGAACATATTATTTGATTTGCAATATAAATGGGAAAATCACATCACAACAAATTGTGATTGCAAGATAAAACGCAATTGATAAATATGGTGCGGAGAATTGTAGGGGCGAATGGTTATTCGCCCCTACGGTTTTCTAAATTTGCCCCGTCATAGAAAAAGTTGACACAAAACTAAGAGAAACAAATAAAGAGATTAGAAGCAGAAAAGAAGGTATTAAACCTTAGTAATCGATGTAGCAGACGAGGAGCTTGGGACAAATATACGAAAAAAGCACTTAGCTCTGTCGTTAGAAGGACAGAAGCGACAGAGCGAAGAGGAGAAGGAATAAGCATAAGGCTCGTCTGTGAAGTATTGGGATATACAAGGCAAAACTATTATAAGCGAAGCTTATCGATGAAAAGAGAGGAAGCAATAAAACAAAGGATACGACAAAAGGTATGTGATATTCGCAAGAAATTACCAAGACTTGGGACAAGAAAAGTATTAAAATTGATAGGTCCGGAATTACAGACCGAGGGTATCAAATGCGGTAGAGATAAGTTATTTGAATACCTTCGGGAAATGAATATGTTGATAAAACCGAAGAAGCGTTATGTGCAAAGAACATATTCAAAACATTGGATGAGAAAGCATCCAAATATAATAAAGGGAATGCTTATAGACGGACCGGAGAAGGTATGGGTAAGCGATATAACCTACTTGCGGTCGGACGAAGGGAATTGCTATTTTACCTTGATAACAGATGCATATTCAAGGAAAATCGTCGGATACAATATAAGTGATAATCTTATGGCTGAAAACACTATAAAAGCATTAGAAATGGCAATTAAAGGACGTAATTATACCAATAGATCATTAATCCATCATTCGGATAGGGGATTGCAATATTGTAGCAAAGAATATGTAGAAACAGCAAAAAAGGCTAATATAACATTGAGTATGACAGAGACATCGAGCCCATATGATAATGCATTAGCAAAAAGAATGAACAGAACATTAAAAGAGGAATTTAATTTGTATAAAACATTAAAAACAAAATCACAAATTGAAAATGTTGTCAGAGAAGCAGTTGAGTTATATTATTGCTATAGACCACATTCGTAATTAAATTTTGCAACGCCAAATGAAGTACATAAAAATCCCCAACTACTCGGGGCAATTGGGGAATATTTGTTTTATTAAATCTGTCAGCTTATTTTAGGACGTTTCATAAGCAATATTTATAATTATTTCCCTAACATAGCTTTATACGCTTCTACGTCCATCAAGCTGTCTAATTCTGTTGGATTTGAAATTTCTACTTTAATCATCCACCCTTCACCATAAGGATCTTTGTTTACAACTTCTGGGTTATCATTAATAGAACGGTTTATTTCAATGATTTTGCCGCTAATAGGCGCAAATAAATCTGCAACTGTTTTTACTGCTTCGATTGTGCCAAATGATTGTCCTGCTGTAACTTCACTTAAATCATCTGGAATATCGACATAAACAACATCTCCAAGTTCACTCTGAGCGTGGTCTGTAATACCAATCGTTGCAATATTGCCTTCAACTTTTACCCACTCGTGATCTTGAGTGTATTTTAATTCTGCTGGAAAGTTCATTATTTTCTCCAAAATTATGATTGAACATTTTTACAAAAATACTAATAAAACTATTAATTTTACAAAAATTAGTTTTAAAATAAATAAATTTTCCAATGAATAAAACTCAATTTAATTATAACAAGAAAATTTTATCGAGAAATCTATATTCAATGACTTAAAATTATGTAAATTCAAAAAAATATTATAATTTTGATACTAATTTTTTGACTAAGCAAAAATTTTTTGCTTTTGATTAAATAAAAATTATGAACTAATTATGTGTGAAGCTATGTCACAAAACTATCTGAAATTGTCGGAATTGTTTCCATATCCAACTTATGAGGAATGGAAAGCTGCTGCGGAAAGTGCCCTTAATGGTGCTCCTTTCGATAAGAAAATGATCACCAAAACCTACGAAGAAATTGACCTTCAGCCGATTTACTCGAAAAATGATGTTGAAAATTTGCACAATATTATGCAGAATTTACCAGGTGAAAAACCATTTATTCGTGCAACAGAAAGACTTGGCTATAAAATATCTCCTTGGGAAATTGCTCAAGAAATCAATCTTCCATTACCAAAATTATTTAACGAAGCTCTTATTTATGATTTAAATCGTGGGCAAACACGTGTTGTGCTCTCATTGAATGACGATTTCGCCATCGATCCAAAGAATGCTATTATTGATAAAAATTTGCTTATTGCAGATTATAAAGATTTAGAAGCTTCCTTAAAAGGAATTGATTTAAATAAAAATTCTTTAAAAATCAAAGCAAATTCCCTCGGTTTAGAGCTTGCAGCTTTAATATGGGCTTACATAAATAAAAATAATTTTGATAAATCAAAAATCAACATCAGCTTTGGCATCAGCCCATTATATCACTTAAAAATTAATGGCAAGGCTAAGGTTTCTATATCAAAATTAATCGACGATGCTGAGCAACTTATTCGCTGGAAGCAAGCCAATAATGAAAATGCCAAAGTCATTACAATTGATGCTGAAACATATTTGAATGGTGGTGGAAATTCGGTCCAAGATTTGGCTTTCGCATTTGCTGAAGCAGCTTTTATTATTCGTGAACTGTTGCAGAGAGGTCTTCAAATTGATGAGATTGCTCAAAGTATTGAATTCGATTTCGCAATTGGACCTAAATTTTTCATCGAAATAGCTAAATTCCGTGCTGCAAGAATCCTTTGGTCTAAAATCATTGAAGCTTTCGGTGGTAACGAACAATCACAAAAAATATTCATTCATGCTTCGACTTCGAAGATCAACAAAACTGTGTTCGATCCTAATGTTAATATGCTTCGTGTAACAACAGAAGCATTATCGGCTGTTCTCGGTGGTTGCCAATCAATAAATGTTGGTACTTATGATGAAAATATTGGTATTTCGGGCGAGTTCTCACGTAGAGTTGCTCGTAATGTCCAAAATATTCTTTATCATGAAGCTCACTTGCTTGATACAGTTGATCCAGCAAGCGGTGCTTGGTATCTTGAAGTTCTTACTAATCAAATTGCACATAAAGCTTGGAATTTATTTTGCGAAGTTGAAAAACATGGTGGTATTTTAGATGCTCTAAAAGAAGGATTTGTACAAGCCGAAATACAAAAAATTGCAGCAAATCGCAAAGCAAATGTTGCTTCTCGGCGTGAAACTTTGCTTGGAACAAATAAATATCCTAATTTGAATGAAAAACCGGTTACAAGTATATTTGATATTCCACAATCGGAAATAGAAAATCATATTAAAAAATATTCAGAAAAATGCAATAATTCAAATTGTGAAGCTGCAATTAATGATTATCGTAAGGTTTTCAATAATGATCGAAAAAAATCATTTGAAAAAGCTGTTGCTGCATTTAATGAATGCACTACAATCGGGCAACTAATCGATGCAACAGGTGCGCTTAATACTGATGGCTTAACAATTAATCCAATTGAACCATATCGTATGGGCACTATTTTTGAAGAATTACGTCAGGCTTCAGCAAAAGCAAACCCAGAAAATATAAAAATATGTCTTGCCAATTTTGGTTTACTAAAAGAATACAAAATAAGGAATGATTTCTCGACTGATTTCTTCCAAGTTGCTGGATTGGATATTGTCAATACTAACGGAGCTATGAATTCTGATGAAGGTGTTGAGCAGATTAGAAATACTGACTACAAAGTTTATGTTATTTGCTCCACTGATGAGCGTTATGCTGAAATTGTCGAAGATTTTGCAAAAAAATTCAAAGCAGTAAAACCAAACGCAAAGCTTATTCTCGCTGGTTATCCAACTGATTTGGTAGAAAAGTTCCGTTTGGCTGGTGTTGATGATTTCATTCATATTAAAACAAACATATATGAATTTCTTTCGGGATTAATGAAAGAAATTGGAATTTTGAATTAATTTTGGAGAAAATAAAATGAAAACACCTGATTTTTCAAATATGGATTTAAATTTAGGTCCTATTGGGAGTTCATTTGAATCTTGGCGAAAAGCTAATAAATTCAAACACGTTATCAGTGTTATTGTCAATTCTTAACTCAGTTATT
>DAIPLL010000108.1:0-4641 GCA_036769265.1 Kapaibacterium sp. (SeqCode) | reverse complement strand
ATTTAGTGAAGTATAGCCCCAAAGAGCGATGGCAAATAGAAAGGATCCCCAAAAGGATTTTGATCTGAACCAAGATTTTTTTACAATTTTTGCCATTTGTTTGATTAATGAATATAAAAAGAGGACGTTTTTAAACGTCCTCTATTGAAAAAATTTAGACTAGTGATAATGCTTTGTCGAGAGCATTTATTAAATCATTTACATTTTCGATACCGACCGAAATACGGACGAGTCCATCAGTAATTTTTGCTTGCAATCGAGCTTCTTGAGACATACCGGCATGTGTCATCGAGGCAGGATGTTGTATTAGAGATTCAACACCGCCCAAAGATACAGCAAGACCAAAAATTTCGATATTATTCATCAAAATTTTACCAGCTTCGATACCGCCTTTAAGCTCAAATGCAATCATAGAGCCTGGACCTTTCATTTGCTTTTGAGCAATATCATATTGGGGATGAGACGGGAGCCCAGGATAACGAACCCATTCTATTTTTGGGTGGTTATTTAAATACTCTGCTACTTTTTTTGCATTTTCTTGTTGTTGAAGAACTCGTAATTTCAGTGTTTTAAGTCCCCTGTGCACTAAAAACGAATTGAAAGGATCAATTGTTCCACCTAAATGATTCAGGATTTTTCTAAAATGTGGATATTCTACTTCATCTTTTAGAATAATTATGCCAGCTACAACATCGGCATGACCATTTAGATATTTCGTCATACTATGAATGATATAATCAGCACCATATTCAAATGGTCTTTGTAAAACAGGGCTCATAAATGTGTTATCTACGGCAAATTTTGCTCCAATAGATTTAGCAACATTGGATAATTCTTGCAAATCACTAATAATTAAAGTAGGGTTGCCAGGAGTTTCTGCATAAATCATTTTAGTGTTTGGTTGAATTGCTTTTTTTACGGAATTAATATCAGATGTATCAACAAAAGTTGTTGTAATTCCAAAGTTGGGCATAACATTAGCAAGCAAAGTAGCTGTTGCTCCATAACAAGATTCGCTGCAGATTATATGATCTCCTGCTTTCAAAGTTGCCATAAACAAAGTATGCACTGCTGCCATACCTGTTGCACATCCCAAAGCTTTTGCTCCACCCTCGAGAATAGCTACAGCGTCTTCCATTGCCTCAACCGTTGGATTTCTCATACGTGTGTAAATATAACCATCTTCTTCGCCTTTGAATAAACGTGCGCCGTGGTCTGCATCTTTGAATTTAAATGTTGATGTTTGATAAATAGGAGTAACTACCGCACCTTCTGTTGTCTCTTTCAAACCAGCATGAACACATTGTGTTTCAATACCGTAATTTCTTATGTTTTTCAAAACATCCTCCAAATAAACTATATTGTAAATTAAATATTTACAAAATTATTAAATGAATAACTGTAATGCAAATAGATTAAATAAAACTTAATAGAAAGTATAGGAAAATTATCTTGTATAAGGAATTTTTAAGTGATATTTTGCTTGAGAATGGCTATCGTTATAATCTTTCATTTTTAAAATTTTTTCATATTGTTTTATTGCATATTGGCGTTTACCTTGGATATCTAAAATTTTTCCAGCGTAAAGGTTTGCCATAACCATAAACCCAGATGCTCCATCTTTGTCAAGAACTCGACTTCCTTCATCACATTTGTAAAAATATTTGAGTGCATTATCATAATCACCTTTTTCAAAAAGTGCCAAGCCAATATAATACATTGCTTCTCGTGCAGTATATCGTTCGTATCCAAATTGTTTAGCGAAGCATCTTTTTAAAATTTCTCTCCAAGTTTGTTCAAATTCATAATTACCGCGACGAACTTGAATTCGACCTAAATACCTATGGAAATATGGATTATCTGGATATTTAGAGTAAAGCTCATTAATTATCTCTTCTGCTTTGTAAATATCATTTTCGAATGAATAATAGATTTGCAATAAAACTACTTTTGCTTCTATTGAGGCATATTTGGCAGAGCGAGCTGCAGCGTGAAGTTGTAATATACCTAAAGCACGGTCGCCACGTGGCAAAAATGTGGCAAGTGGTTTGATGATAGGATATTTTTCTGGTAAAACTGCAGCAAAATAATTGTAAATGCCTGTCCCAAGCATTATATCATGATTGCCTGGTGCTATTTTTAAGCATTCAATGAGTAGATCGTAACCTTCAGCGCCGTCTTTGACTGCATTTAGCCAGCTTTCTCGTTGAGAATAGAAGCGTCCACGAAAACCTATGGCACCTGCTTTGAAAAATAAAGCATTTATATCTTTTGGGTTTTCTTTAAGTAAATTATCGCATTGATTAATTACTTTTTCAATTTTATTTAAAAAAAATTTATCATAACCTGTTTCATCTTTAAGCAACAAAATTTTCCACCAATCAACCATTGCATCGAGAAAATATCCAACAGGATGATCTGGATATAATTTTTGCACTTGACTAAAGCATTTTTCAGCTTCAACAAATTTCGCATTGTAAATATAATCAATACCTAAGCGCACTAAACTATCAGCATCACTACGCATAATTGCCCATTGAGCAGCGCTTTTGTTATGAGCAATAAAAATTACTAACACTATCAGTATAAATTTAGATTTATTCATTGATTAACTTCAAAAATTCCTCTTCATTTAATATTTTTAGATTTAGTTCTAAGGCTTTTTGATATTTTGAACCAGGATTTTCGCCGACAACGACATAACTTGTATTTTTTGAAATTGATTTAACTTCACGTCCACCGTATTTTTCAACAAGCTTTGCTGCATCATTTCTTGTCATAGTTGAAAGTTCACCAGTAAACACAAAAGTTGCTCCATTAAGTTTATTTTGCACTTGTTGAATATCATCGCTAATACTAAAATTTAGACCTTTTTCTTTAAGTTTACTTATCATTTCAAGGTTTGACGAATTTTTGAAGAAATCGTTAACAGATTGGGCAATCTTTTCTCCAATTTCGTATATAGATGATATTTCTTTAACACTTGCAGCAATTAAACTGTCTATATTTTTAAAATGCTTACATAGAATTTTAGAGACAGTTTTGCCAACATATCTAATCCCAAGCGCAAAAAGAACATTTTCGAAAGGTTGCTTTTTACTTTTCTCTATTGCATTTAATAGATTGCGTACTTTTTTTTCACCCCAATTTTCAAGTGCAATCAATTTGTCTTGAAAAAGATGCAGTTCATATATGCCAGGAATTGAACTTATGAAACCTTTTTCAATGAGCATCTCGATAATTTTCTCACCCAAACCTTCTATGTTCATTGCATCACGGCTGACAAAATGCTCAATCTTTCTTCTCAATTGCCAAGGACATTTAGGTTCAATACAATAGTAATTTGCTTCGCCTTCCACGCGAACTAATTTACTACGAAGCGAGCAAGGACAGTACTCAGGGAAAATGAATGGTTTAATATCGGGTGAACGCTTCTCAAGCACAGGACGCACGATTTTTGGTATAACTTCACCGCCTTTTTCTATAATTACAAAATCTCCAATGCGTATGTCTCTTTCTTTAATATAATCGTAATTGTGTAAAGTTGCACGACTTATGGTGCTACCTGCTAAATAAACTGGTTCAAGCTCGGCAACTGGTGTTACAGCACCGGTGCGACCAACTTGCAATGTAATATCTTTTAGCAAAGTTTCAACTGTTTCGGGTGCATACTTATAAGCAATAGCCCAGCGTGGTGTTTTCGTAACTGCACCAAGTTTTTCTTGTTGCTTAATACTATCAATTTTGATGACGATACCATCAATTTGAAAATCAATTTCAAAACGCTTTATTTCCCAATGATTGATATAATTTAATAATTCATCAATATTATTACATTTTTTGATGAAATTGCTTGATGGAAGTCCAAGTTTTTGCATAATTTGATAATTTTCGTATTGACTGGTTAATTCGACATCCTCAGTATAAAGATGATAACAAACCACTTGCAAAGGTCTTTCTGCAACAATTTTGGAATCTAATGTTTTAATAGTTCCAGAAGCTAAATTTCTTGGATTTGCGAACAGCTTTTCTCCATTTTCTACTCTTTCCTTGTTAATTTTTAGAAAATCGCTTGTTTTTATATAAACTTCACCGCGAACTTCAAAATTAAGAATTTTTTTGCCACTAATTTCAACTTCGTTTACAAGCTTTGGAATAGTTTTAATTGTTTTGATGTTCTGAGTTATATCGTCACCTATGTTACCATTGCCACGTGTGGCGGCATATTTCAGCCGCCCGTTTTCATAAACAATTGTGATTGCCGCACCATCGTATTTTAAGTCTGCAGTGAATTCAATTTCCTCATCTGGAATCGCTTCACGAGCACGGCGAATAAAATCGTTAATTTCACCAATAGTGTATGTATTTGCCAGTGATAGCATCGGTATTTTATGTACAACTTGCTTGAATTCTTTAGTAGGTTTTTCGCCGATTATTTCAGTGGGGCTATCAGAACGTTTGAATTCAGGATATTTAGCTTCTAATTCTTTCAGTTCTTGATAAAGTTGGTCATATTCAAAATCAGAAACAAGTGATTCATTCTGCTGATAGTATGCTTCATTATATTTATTCAGTAAATCAACTAATTCGTCAATTCTTTTTTTTATTTCGAGTGAAGAAAATAAATCGTTCATATTTACC
>DAIPLL010000107.1:0-4660 GCA_036769265.1 Kapaibacterium sp. (SeqCode) | reverse complement strand
AACTTGTTTTGGAGCAAATGTCTATAATTGGTGCCGATTCGCTCCCGCTTGTGCTTTTAATAGGTTCATTTACTGGTGCGATAGCCGCACTCCAAGCAACAAGCCTCTTTGGAAAATTTAATTTGATTAATATAGCTCGTCCATTTATTGGCTCATCGATTGCTACTGTTGTGTTTCAGGAACTTACTCCAGTACTAACAGCACTCGTTATTGCTGGACGAATTGGTGGCTCGATGGCAGCACAAATTGGTACAATGAAGGTTACCGAGCAAATCGATGCACTCGAAATGATGGCAATTGATAAAAACCGCTATCTTGCTATGCCTCGAGCAATTGCTACATTACTGATGATGCCAGTTTTAGCAATTTTTTCCAATGCCGTCGCTCTTGCAGGAGGATTTCTACTTACTTTTATTAAGTTTGATTTCTCAAGCGTAGTGTTTTTTGACTCAGTAATCCGCTTTTTCAAATATGAAGAAGTCATAATCGGCATTTTTAAAACAACTGTGTTCGGTGGCGTTACTGCTTTAATAGGTGTTCACGTTGGATACAACACTAAAGGCGGTGCCGAAGGTGTTGGCAATAGCACAGTTCGGGCATTTACACTTTCAGCAGCTTCAATATTGATTATCGATGCAATTTTTGGCTATTTATTCTAATGCTTAATAATTATTACACATTGTTGCATTTGGCTGATAGTTTTAAATCGCTTATTGGTACGAAGGTTATTGAAATCTTTTCACAAGAAAAAGATTCAGTTGTGTTATGCTTTTATGATGGTTTAAACTTAAAATATTTGTATTTTTCAGCTTCAACAACACTCCCAACAATCTACATAGACAATAATTTTAAACGTAAGTCTCATAATACCATAAACTTAATGCATGAACTTCTTGGAGATTATCTGCAAAATGTTTCAATTGTTGAAAATGATAGGATTATAGCCTTTAATTTTATAAAATACGACCTGTATTTTCATATATTTTCAGGAGTAGCATCAAATGTTTATTTTTGTGACAAAAACAAAAATATAATTTTTTATTTTAAAAACCACTTAAACAAAGAAACATCTAAATACATTTACTCTACGCCTCAACTTATGAATTTTACTGAATTTATTGGCACCGAGAGCGTTTTAAAAGCACTAACAAAGTCAGACTTCCTGCTTACAAAACATTATGCTGAAGAAATATTACTAAGAACAGGTTTAATTTCGAAAAGCACATTAAATGAACTTACAAATGAACAATTTTTATCTATTCTAAAAAATGCTGAAAATTTAATTTTTGAGCTTAAAACAAGTAAAAAATATTATATATTTAAAACAGATAACGAACCGATCTTATCATTAATAAAACTCCAGAAATACCCAATAAAACTCTATGAATTTGACGATATTTCTCAAGCAGTAAAAAAATGTAAGTCACTAATAATTAAATATAAATTAGAAATTGATTTAAGAAATCAAATTTATAAAACACTTTCTGAAAAATTAGAAAAATATCATGAAAAAATTAGTGAAATAGAAAATCTTTCAAATAAAAAGGAAATTGCTCATACTTATTCACTTATGGGTGATCTTTTATTATCACAAAGTAATTTGAAAACAAAAGGTTTATCTTCAATAACCTTAGAAAATTATGATGGAGAAAAGCTTCTTGTAAAATTAGATCCTGAATTAACTATACTGGAAAATTCTCAAAAGTATTACAACAAGTCAAAAAAAATAATTAAGTCAATTGATAATCAAGTATTTATCATTGATAAATTAAAAAATAAAATTGAAATGATCAATCAATTATTAATTGAATTTATTAATATATTATATTATAAAGATTTAAAACATTTCTACAACAAACTAATTAATCTTAAAATAATTGTCTTATCTAATAATAATAAAAATAACTTACAGAACAATTTTAGACAATTCGACTTGGGTGGCAACTTTACTCTTTATGTCGGTAAGAACGCTAAAAACAACGACGAGCTAACATTTAAATTTGCAAAACCTAATGATATTTGGCTCCATGCAAGAGGTATTGCTGGTTCCCATGCAATAATTCCTCTTAATAAAAATCAAAATGTTCCAAAAAGTGTCATCGAAAAAGCTGCATCTATTGTTGCATATTATAGTGCAGCACGCAAATCAAGTTATGTCCCTGTAATTTTTACTTATAAAAAATATCTGAGAAAACCAAAAGGGGCTGCACCTGGTGAAGTAATTGTAACAAAAGAAAATGTTGCTTTTGTCGAACCAAAATTAACTGAAAATATGTAAAACTTTTCATTTAATTGAATTATGAATAGAGTGCTCATAACTGTTTCGATGCTCATAATTTCTAATATTTTTATGACTTATGCTTGGTATGGACATCTAAAAAATTTGAGCAAAGAGCATTGGATTAAAGCTGTCCTTATAAGTTGGGGAATAGCTTTTTTTGAGTATATTATAATGGTTCCCGCTAATCGTATTGGTTATGGACAATTAAATATAGCACAGCTAAAAATAATTCAAGAAGTTGTTACCTTAAGCGTGTTTGTCCCATTCTCCTATTATGTTATGCAACAACCTTTAAAATTAGATTATTTATGGGCTGGGCTTTGTATTCTTGGTGCTGTGTATTTTATATTTCGCTCATAATGTAACTTTGATTATATTATAGAGTTTTATATTTTAAGAAGTCTATATCTATGAAAAAACTATCATTAATATTGCTATTGATTTGCTTTCAAAGTATATTTGTACAAGCAGAAGAATATATTCTTAAAGTCAAAGATCCCGAAAAAGTTTATAATATTTTAAATTCTTTTCTAAACAATGATGTAAAAATTAGAAAATTCATTAATTTTGATAAGAATAAAATACTTTTTTCAAATGCATCATCTAATCAATTAATAAATCAACTTGATAAATACTTTATATTAACATTAAATAACGACAATATTATATATATTTTAAATATACTTAAAAATAATTATCAAATAATTAATATAACACCTAATTATAATTATAAATTAGACATATTATCTGATATAAATGATGAAAAATTAAAATTTCAATACGCTTTAAATGAAATTCGCGCCTTTGAAGCTTGGAAATTTGCTTCAGGTAAAGATATCATTATCGGTGTAATAGATACTGGAATAGATTTTAATCATCCAGATTTACAAAAAAATTTATGGATTAATTCGAAAGAAGACATAAATAAAAATGGAACATTTGAGCCTTGGCTAAGCACCGAAGTTCGTAATGGCATATCAGGTGATTTAAATGGAATTGACGAAGATGGAAATGGGTTTGCCGACGATGTTATTGGCTATGATTTTGTAAATCAAAAAATACCAAATATCGGTGATTGGAAAGATTACGATCCAGTTCCTTATGATGAATATGATCATGGGACAGCTATTTCGGGCGTAATTGCTGCTGAACAGAACAATAATATTGGCATTTCTGGGCTTGCATTTAACTCAAAGATACTCTCTTGTAGAGTTTTTGATATAACAGGCAATGCCACAGCATCCGACATCGCATCTGCAATCATTTATGCAACTCTAAACGGTGCAAAAATTCTCAACTTCAGCTTCGGTGAAAAATACTCCTCACCTCTTATGCACGATGCAATAAAATTTGCTCATTCGCTCGGAGTGATAATGGTTGCCTCTGCTGGCAATGATGGGAATGACCGACCACATTATCCTTCAGACTATCCAGAAGTTATCTCTGTTGGTGGTTCTGCACCTGATGGCAAAAGATGGAGTCATAGCAATTTTGGTAATAATTTATGTTTACTTGCACCTGCTCAATCAATTATTACAACGACTCCCAATAAATCTTACGGGTTAAAATCTGGTACATCAATTT
This sequence comes from Kapaibacterium sp. (SeqCode), assembly GCA_036769265.1. Classification (GTDB taxonomy): domain Bacteria; phylum Bacteroidota; class Ignavibacteria; order Kapaibacteriales; family UBA2268; genus JAKIZO01. Next base: position 795 of record DAIPLL010000107.1, on the reverse strand, counting down.
CTGCTCCCTATGTCTCTGCTTCAATTGCTTTAATGCTCGAAGTTAATCCAAATTTACAATTAGAAGATGTGAAATCTATTCTAACGACAACTGCTCGGAGTGTTGATCCTGATGGATGGAATTATTTCACTGGAGCGGGAATTTTAGATGTAGCTGCAGCATTAGAAAACATACATTACGGTGAACTAAAACTTTATTCTCCAATCGCATATGAGCCTGTAAACAAAAATAAAATTAAATTGCTACCTATAATTGGTTCCATAATTACACCATTATTTGATTATTATCAAGTTTTAATTGGCAAAGGCAAAAATCCATCTATTTGGGATACGCTTTCTAACAAACTTTATACAGCAAAACTCAAAGATACAATATTCAATATTGATTTAACTCAATTTAAAGATACTATTTACACTATTAATATATTGATAAATCTTAAAAATCAAAAAAAGTTGCAGCTAAGAACTCAAATTCAAATTTATTCTGATAATAATCCATTTTTTATTTCCAATTTCAAATGGAATGAAACACTTTATAATGACAAAAACGTAATAACTGTTTATTTTTCCACTAATTTTGATGCTTTTTCTCAAATATTTTATAGAAAAAAGAATTCTAACAATAGATATGGTATTTTAACTGATAATATTGAAAAATCCCAAAATCATTTTTATTTAATCGAAGATCTTGAATACGATGAAGAGTATGAGGCTATTGCATTAGCATACATAAACAATAATGATACAGCTTTTTATAGTTTTTCGTTTAAGTGTAGCGAACTTAATTTCCCTAAAT
>DAIPLL010000106.1:0-4679 GCA_036769265.1 Kapaibacterium sp. (SeqCode) | reverse complement strand
ATTTATCGAGCAAGCTTTATACCTTAGGAATTGAACCATATATCAGTTTCAATTTTGTCGCTCATTGTAATAGATGCGAATCTACCTTTCTGAAATTTTTTAATATGCTCAATGTTTACCAAATATCTATTATGTACTCGGCAAAAGCCAAAATCTGTGAGCAAATTTTCGAAATGCTTTAAATTTTTTGACACAATAAGTGATGTTTTGTTAGTAAAAATAAATTTTGAATAGTTTTGTTAGGACTCAACTCGCACGATGTCTTTCAAATTGAAAACTTCTTGCCCAGCAATCGTTGGCAACATAATTCTATCAACCTGGTTATTGAATGAGCTTTCAGCAAGCTGTAGTTTTGTTTTAGATTGCCAATTTTCATCTACTTTTTTAAATCTATTAAGCGCATCTTCGAGCATTTCAACAGTAATAGGTTTCAGAAGATAATGCAAAGCTGAAATTTCAAAAGCTCTTATTGCAAATTCGGCATAAGATGTTGTGAAAATTACTTTTAAATTTTCATATTTTATTTGTTTTAATACATCGAAGCCATTTCCATCTGGCAACATAACATCCAAAAATACTAAATTTGGCTTGAGTTTATCTATTGTTTGAACGGCATCTTTTACAGTATGAGCAATAGACAAAACTCTTACTCCTTCAAATGTTTGAAGTAGCAATTCCAAAGATTCTGCGAGATTCTTCTCGTCTTCAACTATAATAATATCAATCACTTGTAAAAAAAAATATGTAATACAAGATCAAATGTGATATTTACATCTAATTACAAGAAATATACATTAAAATAATGAAAAAGTAAAATCAATTATTCATAATTGAACTTTATGAACACAATCGATAAGATAAATATAAAAAAATCTTTAAATGCAAAATTAATTAATTTTTACAAACATAATGCTTTTCGTAATATTTTTACTATTAATAACTCTTAGATTATACGTACCTGTGGGCAAATCTCTTAAAGAAAAGCTTAAATTAACCTGAGCAGAGTGCAATGCAACTTTATCTCCCAAAATTTTTATTCTATTACCTAAAATGTCATAAATTTCAATTATGAAATAATCAAATTTTTGTGTATTTATTATTAAACTTAGCTTGTCAATTACAGGATTTGGCATAATTTTAATATTAAACTCATCATTGTATTTATCAATAATACCAGCAAGAAGTAATTCCTCAATGAAGGCTTTTGCCAAATTAGCTTCACGAAGGATTTCTTCACTTCTATTACCTAAAATTATTGCGAATGATACAATCACCGAATCATTCTCGGCAATCACAAAGGGTCCAGCCGAGAGCACCATCGATGCATCTGTCACTGATGATTGCACCCGTTGGATGCCGTTCTGCAAAAAACGCAATTTTTCCATTCTTGTAAATCCATCATAAACTCCAGGATTATCATCGCTTGCACCATCATTATCAATAGCGAAAAAGTTATTACCATATTTTGATAGATTTACAACAGCAGCCAAAGGCAATGTGTCATTGCTCGATTTTGCAAAAGCTATACTATTATTTGTATCCCACCATATTAAATTGTCTTGTGGTATTCCAATATCCCAATCAAAATAATGCCCTAAGAATACTGAATCAAGAGCATTACCTGACTTATTGCAGATTGTGTAAATTACAAAAATAGTGTTCGCAAATTGATTATTATTAAACTGATAAATATTTTGTTTAATTTCAATGTTACTGATATTTAATGTATCGTCATTTACTGTTTTAAAATTATTATAGCCTTCGGCTGTTGCAAATTTTCCTGGTAATAATTTATTAATAGCTGAGATCATTTCAAAACCTATATCTTTACGCAATTGAAACTCACCTCTTGCAACGTTGTATAATTCATTCCCATTTGCGCTGAGCATCAAGGCGCCTTCAAATGCCATATTTGCGCCATTTTTGTAATATATTCCTCTGCCTTGCCTATTATTTGGATAATCATTAAAACCTATATTTCCGATGCTATTGAATGTTGCTACCGCATTGTTGTGGTCGAAAGTTTTGTACGAAGGTGATATTATAACGTCATAACTAAAATTATCAGCAAAAAAACCATCTGCTATAATTCTTGCCACAAGCTTTATTTCCTTATCATAAACTTGAGCATCTCTGACCACAAATTCGAAAGGCACCGGTGTTTCGATTATTTCATTATTTGCTAAATTCCCAACATAGACACTATCATTTAGCGTTTTAATCAAGTTATTATCCAAAGTGTAAATTTTGACAGAAACATTATATGCACTATCAAGATAATTTCTCAATATCAAACTGAATTTGATTGTATCATTGGGATAAAATTCATTGCTATGAACGTTTTTCGGCAAGTGCAAAGCCTCCACTCTCAAAGAAATCAATCGCTCATCGGTCATAACTCGCAAAGCATTGACACGTCCTTGACCGAGCTGCCCCAAATATGCTGGATTTTTGTCGTAAAGATAATCAGATGTTGCTTTTACAATCTCACGAATTATAAAATTTGGTTTTTCTTTAAAACGATTCTTTGCAAGTGCTGCAACTCCTGCAACTACAGGTGAAGCCATTGAAGTGCCACTCATTTTGCGGTATTCATTACCAGGAATAGTGGACATTATATCTACACCAGGCGCCGAGACATCAATTTTATAGTTATAGTTTGTAAAATATGCCCTCTCATCATTATTATTCACAGCGGCAACAGACAAAACTCCATTATAAGCTGCAGGATAAAAGAAAACATATAGATTATTATTTCCCGCTGCTGCTACAATAAGCGAGCCCAACTGGTTGGCTGCTTCAACAATATCAGCTTCTGCTTGCGAGTAATGCGTGCTTCCCCAAGAGCAATTGATAATATCAGCTCCCATAGCAGCGGCATACAAAATACCTTGATAACCATTCGATATATTTGTTGCAAATGGCAAATCAGGTCCGATTTTGACAGGCAAAATTTTGATACTTTTTGCGACACCAGCTATTCCCACTTTATTATTTGTTATTGCACCAATTATACCAGCAACGTGCGTTCCGTGAGGATTGCCAGGCAATGGTATATTATCTCCATCTCCATAAAAATCCCAGCCTATCCAATCATCCACAAATCCGTTCCCATCGTCATCAATTCCGTTTGAACGTTTGTCTTTACCCTGCTGATCTGTTCCTATTTCTCCCGAATTTGTGTAAATATTATCCTTCAAATCTTCATGTTCGAAATCGACCCCTGTATCGACCACTCCAATAATTACAGTGAAATTACTATCCACATATTCCCAAGCTAAATTTGCTTTTATCTGCTTAATGTAATATTGCTCGCTGTAAAGCGAATCGTTAGGTTCAATCAGCAATTCGTGCTTATAAAGCGGTTCAGCATACTCTATTTCAGGTAAAAGAGTAATTTTCCTTGCTGCAAGTTCAGGAGAAATTGATTTTTCATATTCTACTATTGCAATTAAGTCAAGATTAAGCTCTTTTTTGTTGAATGAAGATTTATATCTTTTGCTGTTTTTGGACTTATTATATAGAATTAACAATTCATTCGGAATATATGGTTTTGCTTGATTTTTCCCTAAAATTTTCTCGAAATTCGAGAAAGTAATGTTGCGATTATTTGATAGCCAATAATTTGCCAAATTTGAGTGTTTTTTAAATTTTACTACTAATTTATTAGAATAATAATTCTGTGAATAAACCAATATTGGGCAAAATGCCAAAATCAATAAAAATAAAATATTTTTCTGCATTTTTTTACTCTTTTTGTTTTAAAAAATTGGTGTTCTAATTTCAATTTTTACTGTTCTGCTATAACTTCGACCTTCAGGCAAATTATTATCATAGATTAATTCATCACTACCTATTGGATATTGTTCAACATTTTCTGGATTTAGCTTTAAATATGACCGTACTTCATCGCAACGACGGCGTGCTAATTCACGATTATACTCGCTACTACCAGTACGATCAGCATAACCATAAATTTTTACTCTTGAATTAGGCATAATCTTTGTTTTGATATAATCAAGCACAGGTTTGTGTATATCTAAAATTGTAGATTTATCAAAATCGAACAAAATTAGTGAATAACGCTCAATTTTGTAATCATTTTCAATGAATTCTCTTTTTTTCCTAATTGTTTTCTGCTGGATTGAGACTTGCTTCTCATAAACCTGTTTCTGACCTGTGTTGTCGATAACCTCGAGCTTTATTACGGCTTCTTGCTCGAGTTTTGGTATGGGCATCTCAGTGATTTGCCAAACGTAGCTATCAGGTGGTTCTTTGCCTTGTTGCTGGCGTATAATTGAATTGTTTTGCTTAATTGTCAAATCATAATATTTAACACCTGCGCTTGTCTCAATTATTGGACGTACTTCTATTGTTGGTGGATTTGCAATTATGTCAATTTCCTTCATATAAACAGGTGCAATTATTGCCATATCATTCGATGTAATTTCAACACGGCTGTTTTCCTCAATCCCCTCAGGAATATTCGGACTCGTAGGTTTCGATGGCAAATTTGCAGCTTGTGTCTTTATACGTTCTGGCTTTATACCCCAAGTTTGAATCAAGTATTTTTTTACAGACTCGGCTCTTTCAAGCGACAAGTTCAAATTATTTTGCTCTATACCTGAATTATTATTCGTTCCTGTTAGAGTAATTGTTGCATTCGAATTATTTCGTAA
>DAIPLL010000105.1:0-4740 GCA_036769265.1 Kapaibacterium sp. (SeqCode) | reverse complement strand
AGGCTTAATTGCATAGCACATATTTTGAAAATGATAAAATACAAAGATGTAACGCCTCCAACTTTGGAGCTACCACCACGGAAAATTAGTGAAGATTATGTGCGTCCACCAATTAATGAACTTACTTATGTAGATGACATATATTAATATTTAATTGTATTTTTTAACAATCATTTAAGAAAAAAATCGTAAATTAGTAAATGCTAAATTTACGAAAAATAAATTGAATTGGTGTTATGAGAGCAGTTATTCCTGTTGCAGGAGTTGGTACAAGACTTAGACCACACACTTACGCACAACCAAAGGTTTTATTGAATGTGGCTGGGAAACCAATTCTTGCGCATATACTTGATTCACTCCTTATGCAAGGCATAACCGAAGCTACAATTATTACTGGTTATATGGGTGACCTTGTCGAAGAATTTGTTCGAAAACGTTATTCTATGATGAAGGTTGATTTCGTCGAGCAGAAACAAATGCTGGGGCTTGGTCATGCTATTTGGACAGGGAGAGAAACATATAATAACGACCCGTTATTTATAATACTTGGAGACACTATTTTTGACGTTGATTTAAGCTTAGCTTTCGAAAGTGGTTATAATTCAATTGGTGTAAAAGAAGTTGAAGATCCAAGACGTTTTGGAGTTGTCCTTACGAATGGAACTCAGAAGATAGTTAAACTTATCGAGAAACCTGATGAGCCAATTTCGAAACTTGCAATAGTAGGACTTTATTATATTAAAGATACGCAAAAATTAGTCAATGCATTGAATAAACTAATTGATAAAGAAATAAAAACACGTGGAGAATATCAGCTTACAGATGCTCTACAAATTATGATCGATGATGATGCAGAGTTTGTTACTTTTCCAGTGGAAGGCTGGTATGATTGTGGAAAGCCAGAGACATTGCTATCAACAAATAGATTTCTGCTCGATAGGAAACCAACGGATTTAAAAATAAAAGATTCAGTTATTATTCAACCTTCTTATGTTTCAGAAAAAGCTGTAATTGAACGTTCAATTATAGGACCATATACATCAGTTGCCGATGGTGCGGTTGTAAAAGATAGCATAATCAAAGATTCTATCATCAGTTATGGTGCAAAAGTTACCTCTTCCCTACTTGTAAATTCAATTGTGGGGAATAATGCAGAATTAAACGGGCATTTTCATCGATTAAATATAGGTAACTCAAGCACAATTGATCACAGTTAATAATGGTTGTGTATTATTTAGTTATCATAATTTAAAGGACTGTATGAACGAAAAACACAATTACCTGTTCACCTCGGAATCAGTTTCCGAAGGTCATCCCGATAAAATCTGCGACCAAGTTTCAGATGCGGTTCTGGATGCAATGCTAAAAGACGATCCACAGAGCCGAGTAGCTTGCGAATGTTTTGCTACAACTGGGCTAATTGTCGTCGGTGGTGAAATAACAACCGAGACTTATGTTGATTTGCAAAAACTTGTGCGTGGTGTTATACGTGATATTGGATATGAACATGCTGGATATCGCTTTGATGCAGACTCTTGTAGCGTAATCAATGTCATTAATCATCAATCCCCTGATATTGCAATGGGAGTAGATACAGGTGGAGCTGGCGATCAAGGTATGATGTTCGGATATGCAACAGACGAGACACCGGAACTTATGCCTGCTACACTCGTTTACGCTCATAAATTGATGAAAGAATTAGCCCGAATACGCAAAGAAAAGCAAATAATGACATATTTACGTCCTGATTCAAAATCGCAAGTTACAATAGAATATGATAAAAACAATAATATAGTTCGCATTGATACAATTGTTGTTTCAACTCAGCACGATCCTGATGTATCACAGGAACAGATTCGAAAAGATGTAATTGAAAATCTGATTCCATTAGTTATTCCATCAAAATATATGGATGAAAACACAAAAATTTATGTTAATCCGACAGGACGATTTGAAATTGGTGGACCGCATGGAGACACAGGTCTTACTGGACGTAAAATTATAGTTGATACATACGGTGGGCGTGCACCACATGGCGGTGGAGCATTCTCTGGTAAAGATCCAACGAAAGTAGATCGTTCTGCTGCATATGCAGCGCGCCATCTTGCAAAAAATATTGTTGCAGCTGGGATTGCTCGTCAATGCACGATACAGCTATCTTATGCAATAGGAATTGCTCGTCCAATTTCCATTCATATTGATTTGCATAATACAGGGAAGGTGCCTGAATATGAACTTTCTGAATACATTTTGAAGCACGTTGATTTAACACCACGTGGAATAATTGATCGTTTTGATTTACGACGTCCAATTTACCGTCCTACAGCAGCCTATGGGCATTTTGGACGAGATGAATTCCCTTGGGAAAAATTAGATTTAGTTGATGAATTAAAGAAAAATTTTGCATAAATAATAAGGAAAAGAGATAATGAAATATCCACCAAAAACATCGCAAGGCAAATTTTCGGAAGTAGAAGGGCGATATTGCGTTCGCGATATTTCACTGGCAAGTGAAGGACGCTTGTTGATCGATTGGGCTGAGTCGCGTATGCCTGTTCTAATGGCTTTGCGAAAAAAATTTGCTGAGACAAAGCCATTTGAAGGTTACACAATTGCAGGCTGCTTACACGTTACAAAAGAAACAGCTGTGCTTGTTCGCACTTTTGCAGCAGCTGGTGCAAAAGTTACTTGGTCTGGTTGCAATCCACTTTCGACAAATGATGCAGTTGCAGCAGCTTTAGCCGAGGAAGGCATATCAATTTTTGCATGGTATGGCAATCATCCTGATTTTTACTGGTGTATCGAACGTACTATTGATCATAATCCACATTTAACGCTTGATGATGGCTGTGATTTAATAAATACAGTTCATGAAAAATATGAAGATTTAGCTAAAAAGTTTATTATTGGCGGCACAGAAGAAACTACAACTGGTGTTCAGCGTCTTCGTGCACGTCAAAAAGCTGGTAAACTGTACTATCCTGTATTTGCAGTTAATGATACAGAAACAAAATGGGATTTCGACAATGTTTATGGTACAGGTCAGTCAACCATAGATGGTATCATTCGTGCAACGTCGGTTTTAATTGCTGGCAAAAACTTTGTTGTTGCAGGTCATGGACACTGCGGTAGTGGAGTTGCTAAACGTGCAAAAGGGCTTGGTGCAAACACAATATGCACAGAGGTCAAAGCAACGGCAGCTTTAAAAGCTATTCTTGAAGGACACGAAGTTATGTCGATGAACGAAGCAGCAAAAATTGGAGATATTTTTGTTACTGCAACTGGCGTTAAAGATGTTATACGTAAATGGCATTTCGAAGTGATGAAAGATGGTGCAATAGTTTGCAATACAGGGCATTATGATGCAGAGATAAACATTCCTGAATTAGAAGAGCTCTCAGTTTCGAAACGCACAATACGTCCAAATTGTGAAGAATATACATTGAAAGATGGGCGGCGTATATATTTGCTTGCACAAGGTCGCTTGATAAATCTTGCAGCTGCAGAAGGGCATCCATCGGAGGTAATGGATATGTCCTTTGCAAATCAATTTATGGCACATCTTCGTCTTGTAGAAGCACACAAGCGTGGCGAGAAGCTACCTGTTGAAGTTTTAGAGTTGCCGCAAGAACAGGATGAATATATTGCAATGACTAAACTTGAAATGATGGGAATTACAATTGACGAATTGACAGAAGAACAAAAAGCTTATATCAATAATTATAATGCAGGAACTTAATTGAACTTGATTTTTAGAAATGAAAAAGGGTTGCTATTGAGCAACCCTTTTTTATAATTCTTTTCGCTTATTCAATTACCCAAGAATCTTCGCCACGAAGTAATTTGTTCAAATCGCCTTCGCCTAATTTGTTAATGACATCTTGAATTTGAGCATCAACTTTTTCCTCATAAGAAGGCTTTTCTATACTTTGGAAAATGCCAATAGGACGAGGTACATTTGGATTGTATGTCATATTAGCAAGAATAAATGCTAATGTTGAGTCTTTTTCATTATGAACAATTAAATCGTTAATTGAATGCTTTCCATCATTTAAGGAAACAACAACAGGTGTAAACCCATCTAATTTAATACCTTTGTCATGATCCTTACCAAAAACAAGTGGTTTACCGTGTTCTAACCAAACAGTATTGTCATCGCGAAATTCTTTTTCTGTATATTTATCAAAAGCACCATCATTGAAGATTACACAATTTGCATAAATTTCAACGAAAGAAATACCTTTATGAGCAGCTGCGCGTTCAAAGAGATATTGCAACATTTTTGGATCTCGGTCGAATCCACGGGCGACAAAAGTAGCACCAGAGCCAAGGGCAAGTGAAGCAGGATTGAAAGGATCATCCACAACTCCAAATGGTGATGATTTTGTCTTTTGCCCAGGTTGAGAAGGAGGTGAATATTGTCCTTTAGTTAAACTATATACTTCGTTATTAAACATTAATACGTTGATATCAATATTTCTGCGGCAGGCGTGAATGAAATGGTTACCGCCGATACTCATACAATCGCCGTCGCCTGTTGCAATCCACACTGAAAGATCGGGACTAGCAATTTTTAAACCAGAGGCGACTGCAATAGCTCGCCCGTGAATAGAATGAAAACCATAAACATTGACGTAATATGGGAAGCGACTTGAACAACCAATGCCAGAAACGAAGACAATCTTTTCGCGTGGGATACCCAACTCTGGCATTATCCGTTGAACTTGCGAGAAACTTGAA
>DAIPLL010000104.1:0-4753 GCA_036769265.1 Kapaibacterium sp. (SeqCode) | reverse complement strand
AAATAAAATGAAATTTCCATTGTCATAATTTGTAAATTGAATGTTTACTGGAATGTAAAATGAGAGTTTTGCGGTTGCATAGTTCAGTTAAGCTTGATATATTTTCGGCGGACACAAGCACAGTCCTGGAGCTGCCATATATTTCTGAAGGGATACGAGCTGGTTTTCCTTCGCCAGCGTTGGATTTTGAAGATGTATCGATTGACTTGAATAAATATGTCGTACGGCATCCGTCGGCAACTTTTTATGGACGTGTAAAGGGCGACTCGATGCGAGATATTGGTATTGAGGATGGCGATTTAGTAGTGATTGACCGAAGTATAGAACCAGCCAATGGCAAAATAGCTATTTGTTACATTGATGGGGAGTTTACAATAAAGAAAATTATGTTTGATAACAATTGTTGTTGGTTGCTTCCAGCAAATGAAAATTATGAGCCGATAAAAGTAACAAAAGAAAATGAATTTATAATTTGGGGTATTGTTACACACGTAATCAAGGCATTTTAGGATGTGGATACTTGTCGATTGCAATAATTTTTATGTTTCTTGCGAAAGAGTGTTCCGCCCCGATTTAATCGGCAAACCTGTTGTTGTGCTTTCGAATAACGATGGATGTGTAATTTCGAGAAGCAACGAAGCAAAGAAGCTTGGTATTCCAATGGGAGCACCTGCATTTCAATATGAAGAGCTGATACGAAAGCATAAAGTTACTGTGTTTTCTGCAAATTTTGCTCTTTATGGCGATATGAGCCAAAGAGTTATGAATATTCTGAAAGATTACAGCGATGAGATTGAAATTTATAGCATAGATGAAGCATTTTTAAAAATAGAAGACACAAAAAATTCAGATATACAAGCTTTTTGCGAAAGAATGAAATATCAGGTGCAGAAATGGACAGGAATACCTATTAGCATCGGTGTTGCACCAACTAAAGCTTTGTCGAAAGTTGCGATGGAGGTGGCAAAAAAATTTGCTGACAAGACTGGCAATATACATATAATTGATACAGAGGAGAAGCGATTAAAGGCTTTGAAGTGGCTTCCAATTGAAGATGTGTGGGGAATTGGACGCCAATACACAAAGAAACTAAGATCTATGGGCATAACTAATGCTTATCAATTCACTCAAATAAATGATACTTGGACAAAACGAAGGATGACGATTGTAGGGCTACGCCTCAAAAAAGATTTACTCGGCATACCAACACTTGATTTTGAAACATTGCAAGCACGCAAAAGCATTGCAACAACAAGAACCTTTGAAACAAACTACACGGAATTTAACCAATTGCGTGAAAGAGTTGCCACTTTTGCTGTTTCGTGTGCAGAAAAGCTGCGCAAACAACACTCCTGCTGCAATTCGATAATGGTGTTTCTCATTACAAATCCCCACCGCAAAGATTTGCCGCAGTATTATCGGAATATATTGCTTGAACTACCATTTCCGACCAATTCAAGCATTGAGCTTGCTAAATTTGCTATCGAAGGATTACGAAAAATCTATAAAGAAGGCTACCACTATAAAAAAGCAGGTGTAATAGTGATGAATTTTGTATCTGAAAACAATATTCAGTTAAATTTATTCGAGAATAGCAATCCTGAACACTCTTCGCTTATGAAAGCTATGGATAAAATCAACTCAACATTTGGACAGCACACAGTAAAACTTGCTTCGCAAGATCCAAAGCGTCGTTGGAAAATGAAACAAGAACGCCTTTCACCGCGTTACACAACAAAAATTGATGAAATAATCACAATTAAAGCATAATATGTGTTTCTATTTCAAATTATCGAAAGAAGCGCAATCTTTAAAAAGCAGATTTAATGCTAAATTTGACGATGAAGATTTTTTCGTTCCATCAGAATACAACGGGTTCAGTTTTCCAAGAACACCCGTTATAGCAAATAATGCTTGCGATGCTATTCAGCTTTTCCAGTGGGGTCTTGTGCCTACTTGGGCAAAAGATTTATCAATTAGGCAATACACATTAAATGCAAGAATTGAAACAATAAAGCAAAAGCCTGCATTTAAAAATAATATTAATAATAGGTGCTTGATTATAGCAGATGGATTTTATGAATGGCAATGGTTAGATCAAAAAGGCAAAAAAAAGCAGAAGTATTTGATTTCGCTGCAGAACGAAGACATTTTTACATTTGCAGGTTTATGGGGAGAGTGGATCGATCCAAAAACAGGTGAAATTCATAAGACATATACTTTGCTTACAACCGAAGCAAATGAACTTATGAGCAAGATACACAACTCAAAGCGTAGGATGCCTGTAATTTTCACGTTAGATGATGCATATCTCTGGCTGGATGGTAAAAATATAATAAACAAGGATATTGATTTGATTGCATTGCCTGTTTAATAAAAAGGGGAACACATTAATAAATGTGTTCCCTTGATAGTTTTACGATTAAAAATTATTTATAAGTTAAAAGCACTTGTCCTGATTCGACTGTATCGTTAATTTTAACTTTAACATCAGCGATAACACCATCACGAGAAGAAGAGATGTTTGTTTTCATTTTCATAGCTTCTAATACAACAACAACCTGACCTTCTCGCACACTATCACCTGGTTTAACAGGTATTTCAATAACAACACCGTTCATCGGAGATGTAAGCGAATTTGCATCTTTGGATGAAGTTGAAGCTTTGAATGCGCCTTTTTGCTGTGGTTCAACATTAAAAGTTGTAGGCGGTGGTGCCATAGGAGCAACCGGAGCAACAGGTGGAACAAATGGTAATGCAGGAGAAGCAGAGTCAGTATCCTCTAAAACTTCAACTTCAACCTCGTATTCTTTTCCATTTACAGTTATTCTTAATTTTTTCATAAAATTACCTATTATTCTTGTGAACTAAATAATTTCAATTTTCCAATACGAGACCAAGAAGTATCAGCTTGGTCTTTTACAAATTTAATTTTTCGAATTTGGAATGCTTTTCCAAGAATAAAACTTGCAGCAGCAGTAATCACTGCAACAGTTTCTTTATCGATGGTTGTGTTATTATTTTGCTCCATCGTTGATTCATATTTACTGCTATTGATTGATGAAGTAAGAGCCGCAACAATTTCTTTGCTATTAGGATTTTGCGGAACAATTACCAGCACCAAAGCGGCATCTTTAATTAATTTATCAAGCATAAAATACCCCTATTATAAAGGAATAAGTCCGTGTTTCTTTTGCGGGCGAAGATCTCGCTTATTTTTAAGTGATTCGAGAGCAATAGATAGATATTGGCGCGTTTTGATTGGTTCAATTACAGCATCTACCAAACCAGCTTCAGCAGCTGGATATGGGGAAGCAAATTGAATTCTGTATTGTTCAATTAATTCTCTTCTTTTGGCTAGTGGATCTGGTGCATTTTTAATTTCATCTTTGAATAATACAGAAACAGCACCTTCTGCTCCCATAACAGCAATTTCAGAAGTAGGCCAAGCAGCTACTCGGTCAGCCCCGAGACTTTTAGCACTCATAGCCAAATAAGCGCCACCATAAGCTTTACGAATAATAATTGTAACTTTTGGAACAGTTGCAGCGGAGAATGAGAACAACATTTTAGCCCCGTGGCGAATAATGCCACCAAATTCTTGTTCGACGCCTGGTAGGAATCCTGGAACATCGACAAATGAAATTAGTGGGATATTGAAAGCATTGCAAAAGCGGATAAAGCGAGAAGCTTTATCTGATGCGTCAATATCAATACAACCGAATTTTTCCTTAGGTTGATTTGCTACTATACCGACAACATTCCCGTTCAATCTTGCAAAAGCAACGATCATATTCTTTGCAAAATGCTCTTGCACCTCCATTATGCTACCTGGATCGAATACGCGTAGCAAAATATCCATCATATCGTAAGGTTCTCTGTGATCATCTGGAACTATTTCGTTCAAATATGGGTCTTCGATTATTTGTATAGAACCATCACCGTAAGATGGAGGATTTTCAGTGTTGTTTTGTGGAATGTATGAAAGAAGGCGTTTACAAATTTCAATGGCTTCGGCATCATCACGAGCAACGAAATGGACGTTACCGCTATGTGTAGCCTGAGCCATAGCACCACCGAGCTCTTCCGCTGAAATTGCTACACCAGTTGCTTCCTTGACAACATTAGGTCCAGCAATGAACAATTTGCCAATTCCCTGTACCATAATGATGAAATCCATCAACGCAGGAGAATAAGCAGCGCCACCAGCGCAGGGACCGGCAATAATAGCTATCTGCGGCACAACACCTGAAAGTAATACATTATGGTAGAAAATTTCTCCATAACCGCGTAATGAATTAATGGGCTCTTGAATACGAGCACCACCACTATCATTGAAGGCAATATATGGAACACCGTTTTTCAATGCTTTTTGCATTACTTCACAAATTTTCCAGGCGTGACGACCACCAACACTTCCACCCATTACAGTAAAGTCCTGGGATGAAGCATAAGCAAGGCGTCCATTAATTGCTCCCATTGCAGTAACAACACCATCACCGGGTAACTTTTTCCCTTCCATTCCAAAAGCATCGCCCGAGTGCTCGACAAATTTATTGATCTCATCATAAAATCCATTGTCGAACAACAAATGCAGTCTTTCACGAGCAAGAAGTTTTCCTGCTTTGTGTTGCGCCTCGATTTTATCGAGTCCTCCACCTAAAAGAATTTCAGCTTCTATTTTCTTTAATTCTTCGATTTTTTCTTTTACAGTTGCCATAGTCTTTATTTTTTAAAAAGTTAAGATTAACAT
>DAIPLL010000103.1:0-4760 GCA_036769265.1 Kapaibacterium sp. (SeqCode) | reverse complement strand
ACAAAGAACCTTAGAACTAAAAAATGCCCTTAATAATTTAGAAATATCAAATTATGAACTTAAACAGCTAAATAAAGAAATTGCGCTCGAGAGTATGCGGCTTGCTGAGCTCAATGATAAACTTCTTAAATCGGAAGAAGAACTTCGCCGCAGTAATCAAACCAAAGATAAATTCTTTTCTATTATTGCTCATGATTTGCGTAATCCAATTGGTGCAAGTAAAAATTTGCTTGAAACAATGAATTTGTTCTTTGATGAATTAAGCAGAGAAGATATGAAGCGAATGATTTCTGCTATGCTCGAAGCTTCTAAACGTACATACAATATGCTTGAAAATTTATTAACTTGGGCTAAAACTCAAACAAAAAAGATTGAATACAAACCAGCTGTTTATTCAATTTATAATGCCGTACAAAATAACATTAAGCTGCTTGAGCCGCTAATTAATGAAAAGTTCCTCAGAGTGAGCAATCTTGTGCCAGAGGATTTATATGCTTATTTCGATCCGAACCTGATAGATACAGTGCTTCGTAATTTAATCAATAATGCAATAAAATTTTCACCCATAGAAGGCATAATTAACATTGGAGGAGATAATAACTTCGATGATAACTATGTTATTGTTTTTATCCAAGATACTGGTGTTGGCATAGAAAAGGGAAGATTAGAAAAGCTATTTGATATATCAACAGCTCATTCCACTCGCGGTACAGCCGGTGAAAAAGGAACAGGTCTTGGATTGCTTCTTTGCAAAGAATTTATCGAAATATCTGGTGGTAAGCTTTGGGCGGAAAGCAATGTAAATGAAGGCTCCACATTCTATTTCACACTACCTAAAAATCAAAATTTTAATCGAGAATAATTTGGCATAATTTTTTCTATGAAAGCTTACAATTTAAATATTCAATTGCTAAGTTTTATGAAAAAAAAGAAACGCGAAGCTTTTATTTGGTATGTTGCAATTATTTGCGTTGCATTAATTGGAATTTTTGCAATATATAAACTTATAAGTTATGAAGATAAAAAATTAAGAAAAAATCATTTAACAAATGCAATTCTTGTTGCAAAAATATTGCAAAATGGGGACTTAAAGTACCTTTCTGGTACAATTGAAGATACAAACAGCGTTTATTATCATAATATAAAATCCAAAACTTATGAAATTCTTAGAGTTAACGATAAATATCGATATATCTATGGTGTGAAAATCAATGAGCAAGGTTCGCTAGTCTTTAATTTTGATTGTGGAAGTACGAATAAATTAAGACGCATAGAAGCTCACCCTGGTGATGTATACAAAAATGCACCCGAAGGTTTCTACAAAATTTTTCAAAGCAAATCCCCAATTGTTATCGGACCTTACAAAGATCAATGGGGAAGCTTCGTTTCGGCTCTGGTTCCTATAACTGATCAAGAAACAGGAGAAATGATTTGTGTCGTCGGGGTTGATATCGGAACAAGCACTTGGTATTTCGATGTTGCAAGTAGCAGTGCCCTCCCAATCGCAGTGGTTTTTATCTTTATAATCATATTTCTTTATCGAAATATGAAAAATCAACAAAGAATCAACCAGCTAATAAGTGAAAATGAAGAAAAATACCGCCGACTTGCAAATAATATAAACGATGTTGTTCTTATTATTGGTTTAGATAAAAAAATAAGCTACGCAAGCCCTTCTGTTTTTAAAACTTTTGGTTTTACTATAAAAGAATATTTAGATGTACCGCTGAAAAATCATTTTACGGAATATTCATTTAGTAAAATTGAAAGGGCGTTCTCGGAGTTGCTTGCTGAGAAAAATGGAAAAAATCGTTTTATTGAAGTTGAACATTACAAAGCTGATGGTTCGCTTATTTGGGTTTCTCTTAATATTTCTCTTCTATATGATGAGGACGGTGAAATAATAGGCTTTATAATTACTGCACGCGATATTCATAGTCGAAAAATTGCCGAAGAAAAACTGCAAGAAATTAATGCTAACTTGGAAAACATTGTAAAAGAACGCACCAAAGAACTAAACGAGGCACTATGTCAACTCGAAGAATCGAACTTTGAGCTTAAAATTTTAAACGAAAATTTATCGAATGAATCGAAAAAGCTTGTTGAACTGAACGAAAAACTTATGGATTCGGAACAAAAATTGCGCTACGCTAACGAGACAAAGGATATGTTCTTCTCCATCATAGCTCACGATTTGCGTAATCCTTTTGTAACGCTTATTAATAATGCAGAGCTTTTAGATAGATTTTACGAAAAAATGAGTGATGATGAACGCAAAAAAGCCATTCACAACTTGAAAATAGCTTCCAAGAATACTTATCATCTGCTCGATAATTTGCTTATTTGGTCGCGTTCTCAAATGGGCACAATAGAATTTGCACCTTACGAATTTAATCTAAAAAGCCTACTGCTCGAAATCAAGTTACTTTCGCAACCCCAAGCAACTGCTAAAAATATTGAACTTAAAATCGATGTCCCTGACGAATTAAACGTTTTTGCTGATGAAAATATGCTCGGTACAGTTTACCGCAACTTAGTTACTAATGCAATTAAGTTTACACCTCGCGGTGGTGAAGTATTGCTTGGAACTAAATCTTCCAAGAAATCGGAAGTATGTTTATTCGTTCGTGATACGGGCATCGGTATTGATGAAGATAATCTTCCAAAACTATTCAGTTTAGACAAAAAAATTTCACGTCCTGGCACCGAGGGCGAACTAAGCACCGGACTTGGGCTTATCATCTGCAAAGAGTTTATCAACCGTCACGGTGGTGAAATTTGGGTGGAAAGCACAGTTGGCAAAGGCACTACGTTTTTCTTTACCTTACCAATGATGATTAATTAAATCCCGTAATCCACGATTGCATATCTATTTCAATATTGAATATATTTATAGTACAAAGCTATAAGCTTTAAATAACTTTATTTCAAATATTTAAATAGATTAATCGTTAATTAACAAAAATTTCATTTGAAAAAATGTACGAACTTTCTCATAATTACATAAAGATTCACCCCCAAACAAAAAAGCAAATCAAAAACCTTAGCTTTGATGAATTGCTTGAATTTTTAATTGCATCAGGTGAAGAAAAATATCGTGCTGACCAAATTATGCACGAAATATTTATCAATAGAGTTGATAATTTTAGCAAAATCACTCAACTCCCAAAACAATTGCGTAAGTTCTTAGATGAAAATTTTGTACTTACATCTATCGGTATCGACGAGAAACGTATCTCGCAGGATGGCTCGATAAAGTATCTATTTTCGCTCGATGATGGTAAATCAATAGAAGCTGTATATATGCCTTGGATGAACGACGATGGCGAGCTTGATCGCTCAACCCTTTGTATTTCAACAATGAGCGGCTGCCCCGTAGGATGTGCTTTCTGTGCAACAGGCACTCTCGGTTTCAAGAAAAATCTGACTCCTTCGGAAATAATTGATCAAGTTTTTTTGGTCGAAAAAGATTTAAATACAAAAATCGATAACATTGTGCTTATGGGCATGGGCGAGCCACTCCTTAACTATGAAAATGTCGTTCGTGCAATCACATTGCTTACAGATGAAAAAACTAAAGTGATTAGCCGAAGGAAAATCACTTTATCAACATCTGGTGTTGCCCCACGTATTCGTCAGCTTGCTCAAACTAATTATCCACCTAAACTTGCTATATCGCTTCACGCAACAACGAACGGTGTCCGAAACAAGCTTATGCCTATATCCAAATCTTTCGATCTTTCTTCACTTATGGATGCTGTTGAATACTACTATCGCCAAACCAAAATGAAAATAACATATGAATATATTTTGTTTGATGGAATAAATGATACGATGGAAGATGCCGAGCGTCTGCGAAAAATTGCTCAACGTGTGCCTTCACGAATTAATTTCATTCCATTTAACGATATTTCGTTTACAAAGCCACAAGGTATATCATTAGAACTTAAGCCATCTCCTCAAGAGCGCGTTCATAATATTGCTGAGTACTTGCGTTCTCACAAGGTGCCTGTTATCGTGCGCGATACTTATGGACGAGATATTGAAGCCGCTTGCGGTCAGCTTGCACTTTCCCGAGAGCAAATAAAGCAATGAAGAAGGTTATCTTTTTTATATTTATAATCGTAACTTTAACATTTATTCATTCCAATACTTTCGCGAATTCAGGACGCATTGCATACATCATTCTAAAATCAAAAGAGTTACTTTATTGTGAATTGCTAACTGTTCGCGATAGTCTGCTTATTGTGAGCACTAATTTTTTTCTTGATGATCGTGAAATAATAAGCCAAACTGATAGCCTCTATATTCTCAAATGCAACCAAATTGATTTTATCAAGCTCACCGAACAAAAAGCACCCCTTCGAAACAGATGGTTATTTGCTCTTATTGGATTAGGAGCGGGAGCTGGAGTTGCCATTACGGATTATGAGCGTAATAATTCACTCAAAGCAACATCATATTTAGCTTTGCCAATAGGTCTTATTTTAGGATACCTTGTCGGGGCATATTTCGATGTGCCAAACTACAAACCAGAAGAAATAATTTTTCCTGTTTGTAATGTAAATTTAGAAAAAATGCTTATCCAACATTGTAGATATGCAACAGCAGAACCACCGCGATTTAAATCCCGTCTAAATAAGATACTTGCAGCCGAATACAACAAATAATTTTCTTAATCTAAAAAAAAATCTTATATTTGTAGTTCATTTTTTGTAAGATTTTAATTTTAAATAAATTATCTATAAAAGGTGACGTAT